>CACYEC010000310.1 GCA_902773225.1 uncultured Bacteroidales bacterium | reverse complement strand
TGTCACTCCGTCAGCACTGAAGGACTGGTAGTTGTATGCATGGTTCTCTACATCGAGGTCAACGATAAGATTAGAACTGCGGGACAGTCTGTGGAGGTATTGGGCACTGACAGCAGATTTGTAGAAACGGCTTTCCCACTTCTTCTCTTTGGAAAAGTGGTCTGTCTTGCTATTGAAACCATCGATGCCGAAGTTGAAATTCAAACGGTCGTCGCTGGTCAGGTCTATGCCATAACTCAAACGGCCTGTGAGGTTGCCATGACTTCCATAGCCCAGATGTGCGTAGCCCTTGCCCTCGCCTTCCGTGATGGCGTCGCTCTTGGCGGCCCACAGGGGTTGGAACACATACGACTGTGCCGCAAGTGGGGTCTTGATGTAATCCACTTGATAATGCACTGTTGGTTGCTCCACCTTGTTGGGAATCAAGTTGATTTTGTTGGCGTCACGGATGATGGGCACATAGTTGTTCTCCACCTCCACCACATCATTGATTTGTGCCCCGGCAAAGAGGGGAAAGAGGAATAAGGTCGCTATGATGATATATCTTGTCGTTTTCATTATCTCTAAAATTGCTTGCATAAAATTCTCAATGTTCAATGTTCAATGTTCAATCCTCAATGGTCAATGGTCAATGGTCAACGGTCAAAAATGCGATTAAGCGAGTGCAGAGCCAAGCTTGCTTGAGCTATGCCGAGTGTGAGCATTTTAGGCGAAGCCAATGCTCAATGATTCAGTCGTTCCTCTATCATACGGTTGATCTCCTCGTTCTCGTTGTAGTTGCTCTTCAGCGACAGCAGGTATTGCTTCGCCTCCACATCCTTGCCCGTCTTGCGATAGACATCTGAGAGCAGGATGAAACCACGAGCCAGCCAATAGGCATGGGGAGTGCCTGAATCGATGAACTTCAGCAAGATGCTCTCTGCCGACTCATACTGAGCCGTCTGGTAGGCATAGTCGGCCAACAGCACGTTGGACTGTGCACCAAATTCGGTCTGAGCGTCCTGACTCAAAGTAGTCCAGTCCTGTACTGCAGCCTGCATGTTACCCATGGCATTCTGGCTGGCGGCACGGAAAAACAAGGCCTGAACCCTCATGTCGGGTGCCAGTTTGACATTCTGCAACATACGGGTGGCCACATCGGTGGTGGCGGCAAAGTCTTTGGCATTGTAGGCGTTCTCGAGCAGTCCCTGCTGGGCCTCCAGACGTTTCTCCTCCGACGAGGTGAAAGTCTCTAACTGCGCGAAGAGTTTAGCGGCCTCACTGTACTTGCCGGCAGCCGTTGCCCTTGCCGCTGCCACACTCAGCATGTCTTCCTGCTGCTGGCTCGTCAGTGGTTGCCCGGCTTTGGAAGCGATGTTGTTGTATTCCTCGATTCGTCCCTCGTTGGTATAGATGTCGCGCAAGGCGGCAAGTGCGGACTGGGCTTCCTGTGTGTTGGGGAAGTTGTCGATGACCTGCGTGAAAGTACTGATAGCGGCGGGGATATTAACGGTTTCGGCATAGAGCATACCCAGGTTCACTCCTGCCCGTGCGGTGTTCTTTCCTTGGGGATGACTATCGATGAGCGACTTGAAGACGTTCATCGCCCTGTCCTTCTCGCCACTCTGCATCAGGGCAAGCCCCTGTTCGAAAACGGCATCATCGGTGAATTGCGACTCCGTGTATTCTGTACGCAACTGGCTGAGTAAATCTACCTTGCCTGCGTAGTTGCCATTGACTCCCTTGATGAGCGCCTGCTGATAGAGGGAGTAATCTCCTTGGTTCTTGTCGGCAGCCCTTGCCAGACCATAGGCTTGCTGTGCGGCATCATAGTTCTTGGCGGAGAGAAGGCAGTCACCTATACGGTTGTAGGCATCGGCCAAGACAGCCTTGTTGTCGGTATTGAGGTCTGCAAGTCGTCTGAAAGCCGTCGCGGCGTCACTGTATTTCTTCTGCTTGAACAGTGCGTAGCCAAGGCTGTAAAGCGCGTTGCCATAGTTGGACGACGAGGCGTTGGTCAGCGTCACACTCTGCTTGAGGTCGGAAGAGGCTTGCACATAGTCGCCCATCCTGTACTCCGCCTCGCCTCGCCAATAGAAGGCGTCGGCCTTCGTCTGGGGATTGTGGGCACCTAATTGCAACGACTGTGTCATATAGTCGGCGGCCGCCTTGAAATCACTGTTGGCATAGGCCTGAGCGCCGAGATTGTATAGCACCTGCTGTTTGGCAGCGAGGATTTCCTTGGTAGGTTGCTTGATCTTGTTGATACTGGCCAGGGCGGCGGAATAGTCCTTGGTGGTGGAATAGACCTCGGTAAGGTACTGGCCCACCTTGGAGGCGTTCTTCGACTGAGGGTAGTCGTTGAGGAAACGCTCCATCACATTGACTTGCTCTCCGAAACCACCTGTTTTCCCCTCATGCAGGCAGAGGGCGTAGTTGTAGAGGGCGTTCTCACTCGCAGCACTCTTACCACCCATCTCCGATGCCTGTTGGAAAGCCATGCGCGCCTGTGTCTTGTTACCTCCGTCTAAATAACTGATGCCGGCATTGAGATAGGCGCTCTGCGCCAGTTCGTCGCGCTCAGTTCCAGCGCTGCGGACAAAGTTGTCGGCTGCCTGACTGTATTTTTGTGTGCGCAGATAACTCATGGCGAGTTTGTAGAGGGCGGTGCGTTTGGGGGTTTCGGTTTCGCCAGCATATTGAGTGAGCCGTTCGATGGCCTTAAAGAAATCGCCCTTGTCGTGCAGACACTCGCCTTCGATTCGGTCAGCCTCAGGAGTCAGTTCGGTCTGTCCATAACGGTTCTTGTAATTGAGAATGGTGCTGAGTGCGTCCTCGCTCTTCCCTGTGAGCAAAAGACAGTCTGCGATATAGACGGGTGCCTTGCGGTGATAGTCGAAAGTTTTCTCCGTGGTACGGAATTTCTCCAGTGCCTCATCGTAACGCCCCTCGGTATAATCGATATAAGCGGTGTAATAAAGCACATCCATGCCATGCCGCTCATTGAAGCGCAATTGGTTGAGCAGGACCTTGGCGGCGGCGATGTCGCCAGTCTGGATGCTGGCGATGGCATAATAGAGTCTGGCATCGGACTGCTCATCATCACCGACATTGTACATCGAGGTGGTGCGGTAGATATCCATTGCCTCATCGTCGTGTCCGCTTTGCACCAGCAGATTGGCGCGCATCAAGTTCAAACGGTCGTAATCGTTGCATAAGGGATGTGATTCCAGATGACGGGCTATCATATCCCCTGCACCCGACTCCTTCAGATAGTACTTGCAAATCATCAACAGACATTCAACTGTGGCACGCGGACTTCCTGTCCGGGGAAAACCACCTTGAGCCTGACCTTCTTCGCGAAGATAGTTCAACAGGGTTTGCTCAGCGGCGTAATAATGGCCGTCTGCCATCTGCTTGGATGCCATTCCATAGGTGTTGGAGGCATCGGTGACGAAGTGATGTCGTTGTGCCATCGCCAGTGCGGGGGTGATGAGGGCTAGGATAAATATGAATAAGTGTCGTCTCATTGGGTTATTAATGGGTTGATATGGGGGATGAGGCTAATGACCTGATGATTTTTATGGAGGTTAATGGGTCTAACTGGGTTGATTGTTGACTGATTTCGCCCACTGCATATAATTGATTACGCCTTGGCGAATGGAGTCGAGTCCGAATTGACCGGGAGCAATCTCTGAAAGTGGTACCCATCGGCATGAGGCCACATCGTCACTGGCAATGATGTGTGTCAGCGACGAGACTCGGCAGAGATAGAAGAGGTCCATGGTGTGGATGAGCAACCCTGAGTAAAGATAGGTGTTGGGGAGTGAGAACAAGTAGTGCATGTGGTCAAGAGCAATGTCCATCCCCGTCTCTTCCTTAATCTCTCGCTGCATGGCTTGCTCTGCGGTCTCACCGCAGTCAGCGAAACCTCCGATGAGGTCGAGGGTGCCTTTGGCGGGGTCCTCGGCGCGAGTGGCGACCAACAGTTCGTCGCGCTCGTTCACAATCAGAGCCACCACTGCACCCGCGGGATTGAAATAATAGACAAAACCACAGTCGAGGCATCGTTTCGACTTGAAATCATTGACCTCGAAACGGGATGACCCGCACACCGGACAGTAGTGGAATTTCTCTAATAAATGCGTTTTGCTCATTTTTTGTCTCTTTCACTGTTCAGGACCTTATTTCCTGATTATTAAAGCAAATTTATGACATTATATTAATAAAAAAGATATCCGTTGGTATTTTTTGATAACTTTGTACTTGTTTTAACATTATGACAAGCGTTTTGCAACTACTTACCAAGAGCAACTACTCACCCTTGTCACTCTGAAGGAGCCTTCTCTCAGTAACGATGTGTGCAAGGAGCGAAGCGCAATCCACTTGCGGGTCATGAGCAGAAGTCAGACAGAGACTCTGGCACTCTTTTGCTGGAAATGACTGAAAAAAGTGGCGACGAAAAAGCGATAAAGAGAGGCTACGACACCATCAATTATGGATGATTTTATTAATAAAGGTAAATTTTCTGTATAAAATTTGCATTAGTTGGAATAATATTACTATATTCGCAACCGATATCCGCTGACGAGGTTCAGCAATGTCAACGTTACCTATAAAAAAAACACTAACTAATTAATCTAATATGTATGGGTAGATATTATAGTTTCGACGCTAATGTCCGTCTACAGAGGATTGATGGTGATGGTTCGAACGATGATGAACTCGAAGACCAGGATGTGGTAGCGAGTGTATTTTGGGAAGAGCGACAAGTACAAAAAGTGGTCAACTTCATCGTGGATTCTGACGGTGATGCTGACATGGAATATTTCCATCACAAGCATCCCGACCTGTATCATGAGATGTGTGAAGCGGCCAAACTGGAGTATGCCGACATGATGGCAAGGTTCAGCCCTGGTGAGGAATACAAGATACAATCGGTGGAACCCACATTCCCTGACGAGATTTACTACACTGCCGAAGGTATCATCGCTGAAAAATTATCCCCAGAAGTCAACGATGTCTATGCTGATGCCGGCGACCTGTAGGTTCCTGGCCACGACACATTGAACACTCCTCCTGAAAGGGACGGCTATATGATTCTCTTATTTCCCGACGGTAAGAGCGCATGTTTTTTGTGCAAAAAAACATTTTATTTCGTGAAGAAACATGATGAAAGTTGCACAAAACGAAAAAAATAGGTACTTTTGAACGCAAAAACATAATAACACTAAAAATATGGTTGATATCAAGCAATATCTGCAAGAAGCAGAAGAGAAGATGGAGATGGCTACAATGTACCTTGAAGAGGCATTGAGCAGAATACGTGCCGGAAGGGCTAATGTGCATATCCTCGACGCTGTCAGGGTGGAGTCGTACGGACAAATGGTACCACTGAACAACGTGGCAAGCCTGACAACACCTGATGCACGCACCATAGCCATCAAACCCTGGGACAAGTCGATGTTCAAACCCATAGAAAAGGCCATCATCAACTCCAGTGTAGGCATTATGCCTGAGAACAACGGCGAGATTATCCGACTGGGCATTCCGCCACTCACCGAAGAGCGACGACGCGACCTCACCAAACAATGCGCCAAAGAAGAGGAAACCGCAAAAATCAGCATACGCAACGCACGACGCGAAGCCATCGAGAAACTCAAGAAGAGTGTGAAAGACGGTGTGTCGGAGGATGTGGAGAAGGATGCTGAGAGCGATTGCCAGAAACTCCACGACAAGTATGTGAAGAAGGCCGAGGCACTCTTGGAGGCCAAGAACAAGGAAATCATGACCGTATAGGTCTCGGGCACAGAAGATGAACCGTTAAACTGTGTCAATGCACGGATTAGTCATCAAGAACACCGGCAGTTGGTACACTGTCCGGACTGACGAGGGATTGACGGTAGAATGCAAAGTGAAGGGCAATTTCCGACTCAAGGGCATACGTACCACCAATCCCGTTGCCATTGGCGACGGTGTGGATATCGTGCAGGGTCCTGACGGACATGCGCTCATCACAAGCATCGACAACCGAAAGAACTACATCATCCGAAAGGCAACAAACCTTTCCAAACAATCGCATATACTGGCCGCAAACATCGACCAGTGTATGCTTATTGTGACTATCAACTACCCTGAGACCTCCACCACCTTCATCGACCGGTTCCTCGCCAATGCCGAGGCTTACAGCATACCAGCAGTATTGGTCTTCAACAAGACCGACCTCATCACTGACGACCAGGACAAGGAGAAACTACAGGAACTCACCGCAATATACCAAAGCATCGGATACGAATGCCTCCACACCTCCACAATCACGGGAGAAGGCATGGAGCCACTTATGTCCATACTACGAGGAAAGGTGACTTTGCTCTCAGGCAACTCAGGCGTGGGAAAATCCACTATCATCAACACGCTCTTTCCCAATCTGAACCTGAAGACCAGCGAAATCTCTGACGCTTACAACACGGGCAAGCACACCACTACATTCTCTGAGATGTATCCCATCGACAATGACGGCTACATCATCGACACGCCAGGCATCAAGGGATTCGGCACCTTCGACATGCAACGAGAAGAAATCAGCCATTATTTCAGGGAGATATTCAACACATCCAGCAACTGCCGGTTCGGCAACTGCACACACACCCACGAGCCAGGATGCGCCGTTCTTGAAGCGGTGGAGGATGGACGTATCGCCATCTCACGCTTCAACTCCTACCTCAGCATGCTCGACGACCAAGATGAGGACAAATATCGTCCGGCTGTGAAATGAAACGACATCCATTCATGAAAACTTCCCTCCTGATCGGTATAGCACTCTCATGCTGTACCATTACTCATGCCCAGACATCATACGAGGAGTATGTGGAATCCGCACTGAAAGCCACGTATGCCGACAGCCTCGACAAGGCCGAAGCACTGTTCAAAGAAGCCTTGAAGCAAAGCCCTGCCGACCACCGAAACAGTTTGATTTACTTCAACCTGGGCAAGATTCAGACAAGCAAAGGCCTATATGACAAGGCCATTGAGTCGTACTCACTCGCACTGAACAACACACCACTGTCGGTGCCTATACTCATGGCAAGGGCAAACCTCTACCTGCAGTTGGGCAACAACGATAAAGCCTACAAGGATTACTGCAATGTGCTCGACACCAACCCAGACAACACCGACGCGCTGGCCTACCGAGCATTCATCAACAAGAACGCGCGCCGCTACGACCAGGCACGAATGGACTACGAGCACTTGCTGAACATAGAACCCGACCACTACCTTGCCAATCTCGGGATGGCGTTAATCTGTCAAGACACCCACCATCTGCACCAAGCCCTGGAGAGGATGGAACAACTCATCAACATCTATCCCGACAAGGCTGAACTATACTCCATACGCGCTGACATGGAGGCGGAGAACAAGCAAACCGAACTGGCCATCATGGACTTGGACAAAGCCGTGGAATTGAACCCCCAGAACAGCAACTATGTCCTCGCACGGGCTTACCTGCATCTCGAAAGGGGTGACAAACACTTGGCGAGAAAGGACTTTGAGACCGCCATCAGCCTCGGAGTGCCAAGGAGTGGACTTCGTGAGGAACTCAAACAATGCAAATAGGATGCTGAAACCATATCTTAACCCCGGACTCATTGAGGCTGGCTGCGACGAAGTGGGACGCGGCTGCCTGGCTGGTAGCGTATATGCCGCCGCAGTCATCCTGCCCAAGGACTATGTGAACGAAACACTCAACGACTCCAAACAACTTACACCAGCCAAACGCTACAAATTGCGTGAGGAAATAGAACGAGACGCCATCGCCTGGGCCATTGGAGTAGTGACGTCTCAGGAAATCGACCGCATCAACATACTCAATGCCAGCATCCTCGCCATGCACCGCGCACTCGATGCACTGACTGTTCGTCCACAGACACTCATCATCGACGGAAACAAGTTCAAGCCCTACCACGGAATACCCTACTCCACCATCGTGAAGGGCGACGCAAAATACCTGTCCATCGCGGCGGCCTCGATTATCGCCAAGACTTACCGAGACGACTACATGAAAGAACTGCATAAGGAATACCCTTTCTACGGATGGGACCACAATGCAGGCTACCCTACAGCTGAACACAGAAACGGTATACGGCAGCACGGACTGTCTCCGTACCACCGTATGTCGTTCAATCTGCTTGGCGACCGATACCGCCAACTGGAATTAGACTTTAGTGAATAATGATTTCTCTCTGCTTTTTCTGCTTCTGATTCTGCACAGCAGCACCACCATACTTTGACTTAATCTCTGGCAGGCTCTTCTGAATGTCGGAGATTCGACGGGCATCACTTGGGTGAGTGCTCATTAGTTCATTGGAGGAACCACCGCTTTTGGCCGCCATCTTCTTCCAGAATGTAACGGCATAGTCGGGATTGTAACCGGCCATCGTCATCAAGACCAGACCCATATAGTCGGCCTCGCTCTCATGCTTACGCGAGAAAGGCAACATCACACCTACCTGACTTCCTATGCCATAGACTTGGCTTGCCACATTCTGCACAGCATAACTCTGACCCGACAAACCGATGCTCAAGGCCGCCGCTCCATACTGCTGGAGTATCTGCTGGCTCATGCGCTCGTTGCTGTGCTTAGCCACTGCGTGCGCAACCTCATGACCAAGCACCACTGCCAACTCGTCGTCGTTGTCAAAGAGTTTCATGATGCCCTCATACACCACAATCTTACCGCCTGGCATACAGAAAGCATTGATTTCATCCGACTTCACCAGGTTGAACTCCCAAGCGTAGTTCTGCAAGTCGGCCTGCATACCGTTCGCTGCCAGATATTTCTCAGTGGCGGCGGCGATGCGCTGACCCACTCGGGTCACTGTTTCCGACTGCACCTTCTCCGTGGAAACCTTGGCAGTGCTCATAAAGGATTTGTACTGTGTAAGGCTCGATGAGAGCACATCAGCGTCTGACACAAGGTTTAATTGCTTGCGGCCTGTGATGGCCACACTTCTGCATCCCATCAGCACAACAGCCAACAGCAGCAGAGACACGATATTTCTAATATTCCTCATAATTGTTTATGTTTTATTGTCTTACGGTTGTTCTTGAGATTTTTTCTTAGAGTCCTTAAGGTCCTTAAAGACCTTAAATGCCATTACCTACTCCCAATACAGCACCTGGCGGTTGATGTCCCATTTGTGGTCTTTGGGGAAGTCATCGCCCTCCCAGGCCTTCTTGCTGGTCCATTTCTCTGCGGGTGCCGTCCAGAAGTCATGGGTGGCAGGCAATCCAAGCGGCATGAAAGCCAATGAAGTCATGTAGAGCGAGCCATTGTTGGTGTACCAGTCAGCCACATTGGGATGGTTGCCCATGAAACCGATGGTGAGATATCCGCCCTCATTGAAGTTGTTGACCTTGTAGAACATATTCTTTGCCACTGCCGTGATGGCGGCACGCACCTGACCGTTGTGCAGTTCCTGCGGCAGTTGCTGGCGCCAGGCGAGTTGTGCCAACGGCTGCAACACTGCCATACGATAAGGAATGGAACGTCCGAATACGGGATAAGTGCCTTCGGGAGAGATGAAACGCTCAAGAATGACACTGAACTTCTGCATACGTTTGAGCACCTCAGCATAACGAGCCTTGGAACCGTTGCGGTTGCCGAGATTGCGCACTGTCCAAGTGTCGTTGCCTTTCTTGGCGTTAATCATCTCCAGACACTCCAGGTACATGGGCTGGATGACGTATGCATTGTAGTAGTCGAATGCGAAAGCGGGACCATCGGAATACCATCCGTCGCCGATATACCACTCCTCCACCTTGTTCATTGCCATGTGGATGCGGTACTGGTCGTAGTCTGCACCCACATACATGAGGAAGCACTCTTCCATCGCAACAAACAGATGCCAGTTGGTGTAAGGCGGGTCGTAACGGTGCAGACCTTGCAGTTCCTTGATGTAGCGCTGTTTGGTGATATCGCTCAGCGGTACCCAGAGTGAGTCGTAGCCACGGTAGAGACTCTCCACAAGGTAGGCGGCATCTACCAATGTCTGGCCTCCCGACTTCCATCCCAAATAGTCAGGACTTTCGGGGTCAACGGCATTGGTGTATGCCTGCCGAGCCCATTTGCGCAGTTGCTGACGCTGCTTGCACTCGGGTGTATCGTCATCAGGCAAGTTGAGCCAAGGTGCCACCCCAGCCATCAGACGGGCGAAGGTCTCCATATAAGCCACCTTCTTGTCGCGGTTGTCCCAAGTGGGAGAAAGTTCCAGCACCATGTTCTGCTGCAACTTGCCCTCCGCCATGTTGTGCAACACAGGTTCCGACATCTGCCAGCAGATATCTGCCCAAATCTCGCGGTCGGTCATCTGCTCCACCTTATTGCCGCCTTTCTTCTTGTCTTTCTTCTTCTGTGCGTCTGCCGTTGTCGGCATAAGGAAGATGACGAGCAATGCACTGAGCACTACTATCAATGTCTTGTTACGTCTTGTCATCATATCATCGTTGTTTGGTTTTTCGAGTGAATGATGCAAAAATAAAGATAAAAACCGAAAAAAAGATACTTTCACTCGCAAATATTCAAAAAAACGTAAAAGTTATATTTAAAAACTCTTGCTACTCGGCAAATAAGTCATCCATGGTAACAGTAGCCGAGAACAACCCCGAGAAACTGTTATCCTTCAGCCCATAGGTCGTAATAAGAATATGATGCAGAGCGTCTTTCGTCTTCGTAAGATGCCTGAACATCTCCGTCCTTTCTCTGATTTTCCTTTCATACTCACCTATCAACGTAAATTGTGACTGACAGTACTTCATCTCGCAAACATCGATAACATGATCCGCACGGCATAGGAGCAAGTCTATTTGGCCTCCAGGCCACTCTGTGCCATCTTTGTCCGTTTGCTTCTGCGAGGACCACGAACAAACATTCGTCAACACCCCCTTGATGCTAAGTCGATGACGAATCTGTTGGATATGATGCAGGCATACCTGTTCGAAAGCATATCCAGCCCAACTGTTGTGCGTATTGTCCTTGATGTTGGTCCAGAAATGTTCATCAAGACCTGTCTGATGGCCTATGAACTTGAGATAATACAGTGAGAACATATCAGTCAATTGGTAGATGCTGCCTTTCTCTTTTTTTCCGTACGCCGAATATTTGCGTAAGAAGTCGCACTTGCACAAATTATCGAGCACAGAAGACATACTGCCACTATCATAGCTATGCATAGCTTCTTTTAGTTCTTTCTGAGTCAACCCCTTGTTCTTGTGTGCAAGAATCTCTACCACCTGACGATAAACAGATGAGTTCTTGAAAAGGGAACGAAACAGGAACTCATATTCAGTACGTAGTGGTGCGCCCTGGCTATAAAAGAGACGGTCGATATTAACAGAAAACGGATAATCTCGTTCAAGCATATCCAAGTAATAAGGAATTCCCCCAAATATCATATAGGCTTCCACTACCTGGAAACGACTCCATTGAATGCCTTTACGATGGACAAGGAACTGCTCAGTCTCGTATAGGTTGAAAGGAGAAAGATATATCGAACGGGATGTTCGTCCATACAATCCGCCCTTGTCACCTATAACCTTATCGAGCATCCATGAGGTAGAGGAACCACATACAATCATTTTCAGTCCTTTGCGTGTCGAGCCCCATGTGTTCCAGAAAAAACTGAATGCCTGAACGAAATTCGACTTTGGCGTATCCATCCACGGTAGTTCATCAAGGAATACCACGAGACGGTCTTTAGTGAGACTGGAGAGATAGTCTTTCAGCCTGTCAAAAGCAGTAAACCAATCCTGAGGTGGAGCCATCGTCGTTCCATTGGACTGAGTCAGCATATTCTGAAACAATGTGAGTTGGATTTGTGCCGAGGTCTCAAAACTGCCAGTGAAGTAAAAATCGAACTGCTCGTTAAAGAATTGTTTAATGAGATAGGTCTTACCAACACGACGTCTGCCATAAATGGCTATAAGTCGCGCTTGTCGGTCACGACAGATGTCGGTAAGTATTTTCTTTTCGTGGATTCTACCTATAATTTGTTGTTCCGCCATAATCGTATGAGTATTTATTGGGTACAAATTTATGACTTTTCTCTTAAATTCCAAAGATTCTTTTGCCGAATCTCAATTTTTTGACCACTTTCGGCAAAGAAATCCAATATTCCTTTGCCGAATCTCGCATTTTTGACCACTT
>CACYEC010000309.1 GCA_902773225.1 uncultured Bacteroidales bacterium | reverse complement strand
GAAGACATCAATGGTGATGTTGAGTGCCGACTGCATACGGTCGGTCGTGAGTTGGAAGATGGCGTTCGTGCGAACGAGGCCTTTGACTGTGAAGTTGAAAATGGCGGGCTGCAAGCCTTCTTCCACCGTGAAATGCACCTCCTTGACGGAGGGGTTGTTCATCACGTCCCATGCACGGAAGAGAAGGGTGTGGTCGCCAACTTCCATCGCGGGCATGAGATACGATATCTTGCCGCTGGTGTAGTCGCCGATGTCGGATACGTAGTAACTGTTGAGCGACATGGTGAGCGCCTCCTTGTTATCAACTATGGCCATGATGTCGTGTCCGATTCCCGAACCTGTGGTGTTGATGCCACTGTCGTCGTGAAGGTATGCAATGAGGACAGGAGTCTCGTTGACCATGTCTCCTTCCTTGAAATCTTCTGAGTTGAGGTATAACCTGATGTCGGGACCTATGGTGTCGTTGCTGGCCAAATGGTATGTACCTCCAACCTTGAATTCCTCGAACTTGCCTTGTGCCTCTACACTGTTGCTGTCGTTGATGGCGTAGATGTCGATTCTTCCGCTTTCGTTGGAGTAGTTGATATCCACTGGAACGGGGAAAGAAAATTCGAACCGTCCGTTTCTGACGGAGTCGGCGCCGCTGTAGATGGTCTTCGTGCGGTCGGTGTAGCTGAAGGGCGACTCGGTGTCGGAATCGTAGATGGTGCAGGTGATGGTTTCTATGTTGTCATAGACGTTGGCCGATAGTTTACCGTTGAAACCTTCGGCGACTTTTCCGTTCTGGTCCTCAACGTGACCTGAAACCCTGACTACGCTTCCTGCCTTGATGGTGTCGTTGGCGTTCTTCACTTCCTTACCGTTGAAGGAATCGACGACTGTCTTATAATAAGGTGTGAGGATTCGCAGTGCCGGGTCGCCAAGAAGGATGTAGTGCGCGTTGTTGATGGAGTCGCGGGCGGTGCTGATGGATGACACAATGTCGCCTTTGGCTCTTCTGAGCGCCTCGCCAACGCTGATGGGCGTATAGCCGTCGGGGTGGCTGAGAATGTGTGTCATGAATGCCTTGTTAATCTTCTGGTTCTGTGAGGAATAGACGGTTCGAGCTGTCGTGACCCATCCGATGGAACCACCACGTTTGTTCAGCAGTGATGTGACGCCTACGGTCTCCTCGTTCTGGTCGAAGGGCGTGATGTCGCATCCGGCTGTGAACCATAGCGGGTTCTTGTTGGTACTGAATGAAGCGAAATCGGAGAGCTTGAGAACTTGCTCATGAGAGAGGGTGTATGCGGCGGCATGGCCTGTGTAGTTGAAGATAAGCGCTCCGTCGGAGATTTGCTTGTAGATATCGGCGGTGACGGCTGGGAACGACTTGCCCGTGGATGACACTTCCTGGGGGTACGCTCCCCAGAAAATCTTCTTGAGGTGATAGTCGGGATTGTTGGTCTCGATGGTGTTGCAAACGGCTTTGGTGTCGTTCATGTGTACGTTGTTGTCTCCGTCGTCGCCCATCATGCAGATGGTGTTCTTCCACGGCCCGGCGTACTGGTTGGTCATGTAGGCGATGAGTTTATCTACCATCTGCTTGGCATCGGCAGCGTTGTCGAAAGGCAGGCGTCCCACTCCGATATCCATCTTGTCCTTCAGAATGCTCACTCCCTCGCCGTCATCGAGCATACCGAAGTAGTCCTCCGAAACGTAACTGTCTGTCTTGCTGGTGGATAGGTCGGATTCGTAGCACAAGAGATAGTCATCGGGGTTGAATCCTTTGAGCGTGCTGTTAATCATTCGGTTGTCCCAGAAACCACTACCGAAGAGCAGGAGACTCTGGGGGGCCTTGCTGTCGTCGGTCGCTCTGTCGTACAGCATCTTCATAAGCCGGCGGTAGGCGGTGGCGTCAGGGGTGCCCGACGAGAACTCGTTGTAGATTTTGTCGGCGGTGATGACAACCGACGTGATGCTGTCGTAGGTGAGGTGAGCGTCGGCCAGTCGCTGCGCCTGCTCCTTGAGTTTACCGCTGGTGGGAACGATAATCACGAAGTTGATGTCGCGAAGGGCATGGAGGTCCTGGTTCTCCACTTCTCCATCTAATGTGGGAGTGGGGTATTCGGCGCTGGTGTTGACGGCGATGAACTCGTTGACGTTAGGTTGGCATGTTACGCTGCCGGTCATGGTGGAACCGTTGGACGTGGTGTTGACCTTGGTGATGGCGGAGGGAGATGTGACCCTCCATACCTGTGTGTCGCTGTTGCTGCCACTCAGGTCGAATGTCACACTGTTGCTGGTTGTTCCAGTGTTGACAAACCTGAAATTCATGGTTTTGCCCGATAGAGCGAGTTGCCGGGTGTAGTTCACGTCGATGTAGTCGAGGCGTCCGTTGACTCCTGTGTTTCTGTTGTGCTCGAGTTTGAAACGGGTGTTTTCCTTTAGAAGCACGTTGGTGAAACTTCGTGTCATGACCTTGGCGTTGTCGTACTGGCCGTTGGCGGAGAACAGGAGCGTTCCGAGCGTGGAGTCGTTGGCTGCGAAACTAAGGGTGGAGGAGTACATGGAAGACGATGCGGCGAATGAAACGCTCACCGTCGACTTGGAATTGGGTACGATGCCGGGGAGGGAGAGGTCGTAGGTGTGGGTGTTGCCGTTGACGAAGTCGTAACTGTCGAAGAATCTCCTTCCGCTGTTCAGAAAACTGAAGGCGTCATTGTCGATGGTGGCATGCTCGACGAAAGTGGTGGCGTGGAACACCTCGGCTTCGGGTGCTTCCTCCGCTTGGATGGTCATCGGCGCTGTACTGTCGTTCTCGGTGATGAAATAATAGGAGTGTTGCGAGTAGGTGTTGTTCCTGTGAGTGAAGGTGATGTTGGCCCTGGTCTTGGAATTCCATTTCCAGCTCATTGTCCCACGCGCGTAGAAGAGAATGGTCCCGTCGCTCTTCCTGAATGTGGCTACCTCGTTGAGGTCGTCCTGCATGTTGTCTATCTCGCCTTCTGAGATGACTTCTCCTCCGTAGCCATAGACCTTCACCTTCGAGGGATTGCTGAATCCGGCTGACGACAGGAACTGGGGAGTGAGTTGATAGACGCCGGACTCATCAACATGAATCTTAGCCCACTTGCCTGTGGCGAGGACAGAGTGGTCGGCGTAACGGCTTGCGGCGTTCTCCATCCGAAGGGGAGGAGTGGATTGACGCAGCATCGTGACCACTGGCTTGAGGGATAGCAGTTTGACCACATCTTCTCCTTTTTTGGCGAATGGATAAACCGCCACTTCAAGACTACCCCTCTTCTTGCTCACGGTTTTGCGCAGAACGACGGGGAAACTGTCGGACAATGCCTCCACATCCACGCCATAGCGCTTGATTTCCTCTTCTGTGGCAATCTGGTATTCGGTGTATTCCATCACAAAACGGCATTCCTTGTCGAGGTAGTCGTAACCAAGGTCGTAACTGTGGGTGTAGGATGGAGGCACACTGTCGGTGGCGTTCCATTCCAAGTCGATGAACTGAGCCTTGGAAACGGTTGACACAGCCAACAGGGTCAATGCGATATAGAGTCTATGGATGTTCATGTGAAGGATGTGGTTTTGATGTTGCCTTTACTTGATTTTAAGCTCGAGAACCCTTTGGGCTTCGATGTAGCCGTGGAGGAGCATCCCCTCTGACACTGGACCAACACCTGAAGGAGTGCCGGTGAAGATGAGGTCGCCCATCTTGAGTGTGAAGAACCTGCTGACGTAAGCGATAATACGGTCAATCGTAAAAATCATGTCGCCTGTCCATCCTGTCTGAACGGTTTGGCCGTCGATGTCGAGATGGAAGTGCAGGTCTTGGATGGGGGGTATATCCTTGAGGCTGATGAACTGACCTGTCACTGCAGAGTGGTCGAATCCCTTGCAGAGGTCCCAGGGCAGACCTTGTTCACGAAGTTGCGTCTGAAGGTCGCGGGCCGTGAAGTCGATGCCGACGGTCACGGAGTCGTAGTATCGGTGAGCGAAACGCTGGTCGATGTGCTTCCCTAAACGACAGATGCGGACCACGATTTCTGTTTCGTAGTCGAAGCGTCCTGCGAAGTCGGGAATGAAGAAGGGTTTTCTGCAATCCTGAAAAGCCGAGTCGGGCTTGGTGAATATCACAGGTTCCCTCGGTTCTATTAACGAAGGATTCAGTTCTTTATTGTGTGAGGCATAGTTCATGCCAACTCCGATGATTTTCATATTCTTAACTCTTTTACTCCCCTCCCATCTAAGGGGAGGGGTGCCTGAAAGGCGGGGTGGGGTGCAAAAATTCCCTCTTTCCTGTTTCATTTGCGAAGTTAAAACTTTTTATCAAATAAAACAAAAAGAGCGGCAGAAATGATTCTTGCCGCTCAATTAGAACTTGCTTATGAGTGTGGTATGGACTTTAGAAGCCACCGAAACCACCGCCGCCGAAGCCACCGCCACCACCGCGGCCGCCGCCGAAGCCACCGCCACCGCCACCGCGGCCACCACGGCCTCCGCCGCCACCGAAGCCGCCGAAGCCACCCATGCCTTGACGAGCCTCACGGTTGCCGAAGATGTTGAGACGGTAGATGATGTGAACCATGCAGTACTGGTTGATGGCATTGTAACGCGAGTCGCTGCTCTGTGTGGCACTGACCATACGGCTCACGTTGCTCTGCTTCCCGAGGATGTCGTATGCCTGGAAAGATACGGTCAGCAGTTTGCTCCTGAGGAAACTCTGGGCTATCTGGAAGTTCCAAATGAGTTCGTTGGTGTTCATCGAAGCCTGCTGGTATCCCCTACGGCTGTTCATGTTGATGTCGGTCGATATCGACATGCCCCAAGGCATCGTGATGTTGGTGTTGACTCCGTATGAGAAAGTCCAGGTGTCGGGGGTGTTGTTGTTCTTCACCACGTTGTTCTCGGAGTGGTTGTAGTTCACGTTTCCGTTGAGACCTATATCTACCCAGTCGTTACGGTAGTTGAACGACACTCGTTCACCAATAGTGGTGTTTTTTGTCTTTGACTTTGACTCGGTGTATTGCTTGGGGTCAAGGTAACTGACATTGTTGCTGTAGTTGAAGTTGGTGTTGGTGTTGATGGTGAAGAAGTGGTCGTGGTCGAGAGCCGAGTTGAAGTTGAAGAACGCACCGGCACTCCAGTTGCCGTTGATGTTCATGGGCTGGGTGGTCCTCACACCTGTTTGCTGGTCGTACGACACCATATTGGAGATGCTGTTCCTGGTGGTGTTGAAGTTGATGTTGGCCATGTAACTCTGCTGGCGGTCTACGATGTAGTTGTTGTAGAACAGTCGGAAGTTGCTGGCGAACGATGGCTTCAGTCCAGGGTTACCCTTGGAGATGTTGAGAGGGTTGGAGTCGTCGGTGATGTCGAGCAGGTTGGTCATGCTGGGCTGACTTGTCCTTCCACGGTAGTTGAAACGCAGTTGGTGCTGCTGGGTGAACCTGTATCGGAAATCGAATGTCGGGGTGAAGTTGAAGACATTGCGGGTGATTTCAGGATACTCCTTGGCCATGTACTTGTAGTTGAGAGTGGAGCGTTGTGGCAATGCCTCTACACCGATGTTGAAGTTGTAGTTCGGACGGATGATGCGAAGCATGACCTGGATGCTCTGGTTGTAGTTCCTGTACTCCGAGAACTGGCTGAGAGAGTCGTTGGGGAGGGGGTTGTAACCGCTGCTGAGCATTTGGTCGACGATACCCTCGACGTTGTACCTGTTCATGAGAAGTTGCTCGTAGAGCATCTCGTAAGCGTCGGAAGAATAGGTGTAGGCCTGGCGGTCGTTCTTGTTGTAACTGTAGTTGAAGCGGTAACTGAACTGAAGGAAAGCCTGTTTCCAGATAGGCTCACTGTAGGTGGCCTGCAACGCGTAGTTGTGGCTGCGTCCTGGTGTGTTGTAGTAACGGTTGTTGATGGTGTTGTAACTCATACCCTCATTGCCAGGTCTGAACCTCACTTCGGAGGCGGACAATTGCTTGCTGTCGCTCCCGTTGACACTACCCGTGGCACGGAATGTGATGTTGCGTCCCTTGTTGCCTATTCTACGGTTGAACTGCAGTTCACCATTCGCTCCCCTGTTGTCGTTGTAGTTCTGGCTTCTGCTATTGTTGACGTTGACGATGATGTCGAGAAGGTCGGAAGCCATCTGGTCGGTTGATTTCTGTACTTCGTCAAGGGGATCCTCTACGATTTCGTTGGGATTGTTGTCGAAGGTGGCAGACGAGCTGTTGGAGAAACTTGTTGAGTGGGAGTAATTCATGCTCGGACGGAAGATGAGGTTGGTCATCGTGTCGGGTTTCCATTCGAGACGGAAGTCGGCGTTCACATTGTGGTTGGAGTTGATGCTCTTGCTCTTGCTGTTGCTGAAAGCACCGGTTGCGGTAACGTAATTGTGAGTGGTCGATTGGTTCTGGTTGTCTGTACCTCTGTAGTTGTATCTGACGTTACCACCTGTCTCGAGTTTGTCGCTCGTCGTGGCGAAGTTGAAACCGGCCATCTTGCTCGTGGTCAGACCTTGGGCACCGCCAAACCAACGGCCACCGCCACCTGAGAAGCCCATGTCGTTCACGTTGTTCATCGAACCAATGAGCGACATCTGGTAGGTGTCGTCGAAGCGGTTGATGTTCAAACGAGTGCTGTATCTTTCCTTCGTACCGCCACCAAGGTCGATGTTGCCGAACCAGCCTTGGTTCATGCCTTTCTTCACGGTGAGGTCGAGAACGGTCTCCTCTTCGCCGTCGTCGATGCCTGTGACACGGGCAAGGTCGCTCTTGCGGTCGTAGGACTTGATTTTGTCAATCATCGTCGTCGGAAGATTCTTCATGGCAACATCAGGGTCGTTGAGGAAGAACTCCTTGCCCTCGACGAGGATTTTCTTGACTTCCTTACCGTTGATGGTAATTTTTCCGTCCTGGTCCACGTCAGCTCCTGGCAGTTTCTTGACCAATGCTTCAAGGGTGGAACCCTCTGGAACACGGAATGCAGAGGCATTATAAACAATGGAGTCGCCTGATACCTGTACCTGGGCGGCCTGCGCTGTAACTACTGCCTCCTTCAGCAGAACTGCGTCGGTCGTCAACTTAATGGTGCCGACATTGACTTCGTTCCTGTTGTTGAGCTCCACATTCTGGTAATAGTTCTTGTAACCTACATACGATACCTTGAGAATGTAGTTGCCTTTTTTCAACTTGGCGAGGTTGAAGTCGCCTTGAAGGGATGTGGCTATACCCGATACAAATGAACTGTCTTTGACTGCGAGCAACTGTACTGTGGCCATCGGTACGCCTGCACTGGTTTCATCAACAACTTTTCCTGCAACGGAATACTTCTGTGCGTAAGATGCTGAAGAGGAAAGGATGGCCATCAACAGCGTCAAGAGGATTTTTTTCATATTGTCGCTTTTTTTGTCTGACGGGCCGGACTTGTCGGATTGGTCTGACGGGTCGGACTGATTGTGAAAATCTTGGTTTTGGGTCTTGAAAATGGGGATTAAACGCATGGTTTTGCGTCGTAATCATCTTTTTGACTGCAAAAATAGTAAAATGTTTAATGCAAAGTGAATTATTTTTTTGATTTCAACTTTTATTTAGTACTTTTGCAAACTAAGAAATCATAAAACTTGGTGTGTACTTTTTGTGCGCAGACTTTTAATTAAGTATTAGAAATGGGAAAATCAAAATCTAAACTTTCTCTGTCAATGTTGACAAAGAGCAATGTTTGGTCATTGGATGAGAATGAATTGTACCAATTGTTGATGGAGGGGAAGCATGAAGTGGGCTATTCCGAGAACGAAGCTCGATACTTGAACATCATACGGCCCGTTTTCGACTTGCAACAACTCAACCGGGATGATGCGAAAAAAGTCGCTACGCTCGAGGCTCAGCATTATCAAATCTTCCATTCACCAAACGATGGAGACAACAATGCTATCGCCATTCGAAAACGACCCATCAAGCGTATCACTGACTTGACTCTGGAAAATATCCGCCATTTGAGTGCCATCGAAGTGCTCGACTTAATCAAAAACAACATGGACACCGGATGGAACGGCATACCACTACATATTCAGGACATCATTGAATCTACATTCTATGTGGATAACACTACCATGCCCGAAAAAATGATGCACCGAAAGGGGGGAATCATCGACAAAAGAAAAGACGATGGCTATGATGTCTTGGAGTTACTCCGGGGAACATGGATTGAGGCCATTTTCTTGAAAGCTAAACCTAAGTTTGAGAAAATGCATTTCGAGTCGAGTGGAAGCTCTGTACTCGACCTGGGTGACGACGAGGAACTTGATGACGACGAGGACGACGATGACAGCGACCTGCCAGAGGAGGATAATGATGAAGATATGGACGACATGGAGGAGGAGGAACCTGAGGAAGGGTATGAGAATTACGACGACACAACTCTTGACGACTTGGTGAGAGAAGAAGACGCCGATTAGACTTTGGATTTGATTCTCTTTCCTCTCTGAGTGTCACACCTGAATTATTGAGTGTTACACCTTATTATATTATTATTCAACTTTCACAAGTAATAATTGAAGCAAAATCGCTGCAATCATGGGAGTTATATGCTAACTCAGGACAATAGCTGTTTATTGCAGTACTATCGTCCAGCACGAAAGTGCTTAACTCCCCCTTTAACTCCCCCTTTAACTCCCCTTTAACATTCATGTGGATGATTCGCAATAAAATACTGCCTGGACGACGTTTTGCGGCAATTAACCTGTTCGGTATTTTGTTCGTGAAACGGGGAGTGACTATCACACCTGTACTGGTCAACCACGAGAAGATTCATACGGCTCAGATGCTGGAGCTGCTGGTTGTGTTCTTCTACCTATGGTATGTCGTGGAGTGGTTGGTAAGGTACTTGAAGGTGAGGGACGGAATGAAAGCATACTATCTGATTGGCTTCGAACGTGAGGCGTACGCGAATGAGAGAAATATGAACTACTTGAAGACGAGAAGGCTTTTCTCGTTCTGGAAGTGGATGAAATAAAAAGGGCGCGATTTTCGCGCCCTTTTTGCACTGTCGGAATGTTTTAAAATGTTTCATTTTGTCATACCCATGAAACATTTTTGCATATAACACTGTATGTATATGCAGTAAAATACCCTAAAACCAATCTGTATTTGCATAAATATTCTATATTCTGCATAAAATCGTTTGTTTTAACATTTGTTATGAAACATTTTTACAGACTCGATTTCCAACCCTCTCCCCCCAAACGTCACTGCTTTTTTACAGCTGAAAATGCAATTCGTTTTCCCTTTTTTCAACCATCATCCAAATCTTTCTTAAATTTGCAAACAGATGTAATACGTAACATTGAAACGCCAAAATAGAATCCATGTCCCAGAAAGGGACGCCTCTTAGTAACCGTGGGTGCATGGAGCGAAGCGGAATGCACCTACGGATTATGAGCGAATAATGATTACACATCGACCCTGGAAGGGTCGCCCATCGCTTGATGTTGTCTCTGATATGGACAATTACCAAATGACTTCTACAATCCGGTTATTCCTCGTTTTGTTCGTTGAAGCCAGTGTGGTGAATTGAGTAGTTACATTTATCTTTCTGGTTTTTTGAAGGTCTCTGTGGTGGGTGGACCTTTCATAATCGGATGGATAAAGTTTTAGTTAATGATTCTTTAATTATAAAACAATGAAATGTTAAATCAATAAATTATTAAGATAAAAACGGTTAAATAGTTAAATCAAAATTTGGCAGTGTGTCTGATTTGTGTTTAATTTGCATTCTGTGATGTAAAGGGGCTTATTAATTCTTTGCCTACAGCATCGTTTATCAAGAAGCACCCTAAATAGAAGAGGACATGCGCAAGACATCTATTATCATATCAGTCGTCCTGATGGCTTTATCGCTGGTGAGTCTGCTCGGACTGCAGGTGAAATATGTGGAGGAAATCGTGAATATGCGACGAGAGCATTTCAACGAGTCGGTGGAACACAGCCTTTACCAGGCTACTCATGAGTTGGAAGTTAATGAGGCAAGACGTTATCTGGAGCATGGCACTGCGGCTATGGAGGGAATCGCTACCGCTTATGACTCCGTAATCGTCACTACCGACTCTTCTGTGATTCAGCACAAACACCAGGTGACTGCACGAGACGGAAGTGTGTATTACTCTCTTGAGACTCATGCAAACACGAACTTCGGCAACCAACTGGTGGCGGGCAGAAAGTTGAAAGGAAAAGGGGTGGATCTGCAGAAGGTGCTGGCCGACAAGTACAACTACGAGAAAGGACTGGTTGACGAGGTGATATACAGCCTACTATATACAGCCAGCGACAGACCTTTGGATGACAGAATTGACTTCAAGGAACTCGATCATATACTCACTGCGCACCTACACAACAACGGAATAGACATTCCATATCATTTCGAGGTGCTCACGAGCAACGGAAGACGTGTCTATGCCTGCCCGGACTTCGCACCTGACAAGGACGGAAAATCAACGTTCTCGACTACAATCTTCAAGAACGACCCACTCGAGAAAATGGGAGTCCTGAAAATCAACTTCCCTACATTGGGTTCATATATATACAGTTCGTTGAAGTTCATCGTACCTGCTTTGATCTTTACCTCGGTGCTCATCATCTCTTTCATTGTCACATTGATTCTCATTTTCCGACAGAGAAGATTGTCAGAGATGAAGAACGACTTCATCAACAACATGACACATGAGTTCAAGACTCCTATCTCGACAATTTCACTGGCTGCTCAAATGCTCAACGACAAGACGGTGCCAAAGTCGCCTTCTATGCTCGAGCGTCTGTCAACAACAATTATGGACGAGACCAAGCGTTTGAGATTCCAAGTGGAGAAGGTGCTGCAGGTTTCAATGTACGAGAACCAAAAAGCAAACTTCAAGTTGAAGGAAATCAATGCCAATGAGTTGATTGCTGGAGTGGTGCACACTTTCGCTTTGAAGGTGGAGAAGAACGGAGGAAAAATCATCAGCGAACTCAAAGCCAAGGAATCGATGATTCTCGCGGACGACATGCACTTCACGAATGTGATGTTCAATTTGATGGACAATGCCGTGAAGTACCGACGGGAAGATGTCTCTCTGGAGTTGAAGGTAAGCACTTGGAATGAAGGGGAGTATCTCTTGATTTCCATACAGGACAATGGCATTGGCATCAAGAAGGATGACTTGAAGAAGGTCTTCGAGAAGTTCTACCGGGTACATCGTGGCAACAGACATGACGTGAAAGGATTCGGATTGGGGCTGGCATACGTCAAGAAAATCATCACAGAACACAACGGAACGATTCATGCCGAAAGCGAACTTGGTATAGGAACGAAATTCATTATCAAATTGTTAACGATACAAAATTGAATTATTAACGATAAAAACAAGTGAAGATATGGACGAGAATTTTGATGTGGCTCATATTCTTCTGTGTGAAGACGATGAGAATTTGGGAATGTTGCTTCGAGAGTATCTTGAAGCCAAAGGCTACAAGGTGGAATTGTGCGCCGATGGGGAGCTGGGGTACAAGGCTTTCAGAGAAAGCAAATACGACCTCGCCATCTTGGACGTCATGATGCCGAAGATGGATGGCTTTACCCTTGCTACTAAGATACGTGAGTTGAACTCTGACACACCCTTCATTTTCCTCACTGCTAAAACCTTGAAGGAGGATGTGCTGTCTGGCTTTAAAATCGGTGCTGACGACTACATCACTAAACCTTTCTCCATGGAAGAGGTCGTGATGCGTATTGAGGCTATCCTCCGACGTGTAAGGGGAAAGAAGAACAAAGAGACTACTGTACACCAGATTGGAAGTTACCTCTTCGACACACAGAAGCAAATCCTCTCACGAAATGGAGAGCAGGTCAAGTTGACAACTAAGGAGGCTGAGTTGCTGACTCTACTGAGCAGCAAGGCCAATGAACTGCTACAGCGTGACTTCGCACTCAAAACCATCTGGATTGACGACAACTATTTCAATGCACGCAGCATGGACGTCTATATCACCAAGTTGCGCAAGCATCTGAAGGACGACCCAAAGGTGGAAATACTCAACGTCCATGGCAAGGGATATAAACTTGTCATCTCAGACGAGGAAAACGCCGAGAAGGAGGACTGATTGTCAAACGCATTGACTCAAATCTGTGGTGACTTTCGTGGTCGCTGAGTAATGTGCTGTTTCAAAACAAGAAAGCCAGGACGTGAATCCTGGCTTTCTTGTTTTATGGGCGGTTTGCGAGCTTATTTCATACTGAGGATGACGTTCATCACGTCCTTGCCTATCTGGTCTGCGGCTTCCATGGTGCTCGCCTCGCTATAGACACGGATGATGGGTTCTGTGTTCGACTTCCTAAGGTGTACCCATTTGTCGGGAAAGTCGATTTTCACACCGTCGATATCGTTTACTTCCTCATCCTTGTAGATGTCCTTCACTTTGGCGAGAATGGCATCCACGTCGGTGGAAGCGTCAAGGTCGATGCGGTTCTTGGCGATGAAATAGTTGGGATAGGTCTTGCGCAGTTCGCTCACTGCCTTCTTCTCATGGGCCAGATGACTGAGGAAGAGCGCTATGCCCACAAGAGCGTCGCGCCCGTAATGGGCCTCGGGATAAATGACGCCTCCGTTGCCCTCTCCTCCGATGACGGCGTTGGTGTCCTTCATCTTCTTCACCACATTCACCTCTCCAACTGCGCTGGCGTTGTACTCCATCCCGTAGTTGCGAGTCACATCCCTGAGAGCACGGGTAGAACTGAGGTTGCTGACTGTGTTGCCGGGGGTGTGGCGAAGGATGTAGTCGGCGACGGTGACGAGCGTGTATTCCTCCCCGTACATATGGCCTTTCTCGTCTATGAAGGCGAGTCGGTCCACGTCTGGGTCAACGACGAAGGCCACATCGTGCTCACCTTTGGCCATGAGTCCCATGATGTCGGCGAGATTCTTCTCCAATGGCTCGGGGTTGTGCTGGAAGTCGCCTGTCGGCTCTTGGTAGAGCGGGGTGACGTGTTTCACTCCAAGTTGCTCGAACAACATGGGGAGAATAATGCCTCCAACTGAGTTGATGGCATCGAAAGCAACTTTGAAGTCGGCTTTCCTGATGGCCTCAACATCGACGAGCTTGAGACCCAACACCATGTCGATGTGCTTCTGGTTGTATGTGTTGTCCTCTCTGTATTTCCCAAGTTGGTCCACTTCGGCATAGTCGAAGTCTTCTGCCTCTGCGATGCGCAGTACCTCGTTTCCTTCCTGGGCGTTGAGGAACTCACCATTGCTGTTCAGCAACTTGAGTGCGTTCCAGTGTCGTGGGTTATGGCTTGCGGTAATGATGATACCACCCTCTGCACCTTCGCCAGTAACGGCTATCTCGGTTGTCGGCGTGGTCGCAAGACCGATGTTGACCACATCGAATCCCATGCCCATAAGGGTACCGCATACGACATTCTTGACCATTTCACCTGATATTCTCGCATCCCTGCCTACCACAATCTTGTTGGATCTCACCGTTGATGTACGGCGTATGAGGGTGGCGTAGGCTGAGGTGAACTTCACGATGTCGAGAGGGTTCAATCCTTCTCCGGCACGTCCGCCAATGGTACCGCGAATACCTGAAATTGATTTGATTAATGACATTGTCTTTCGAAGTTTATTGATATTGTTGATAGATATTGTCTTTGCCTTTCTTAGGGGTTTTAGGGGCTTTAAAATCCTTAAGGTCTTTAAGGTCCTTAAGATAAAAAATGAAGGATCTTAGTTCTTGCCGAGTTGGTAGGTAATCTCGTAGTAGCAAGGGAGGACGTAGTTGGAAGCGTTGGTGGTTCCTGAGGCGTGAGGCACAATGAGTCTTACCTTGGCGATTCTTCCTGCATGCCTGGTCAGACGTACGAATGTCAGGGGCTTAATCCATCCCATAGGAACGTTTGAACCGTATCTTGACCGCATCATTCCTTCGGTGAACGACGCTGAAAAGGAGTGGTTCTTGTCGTTATAGTTGCAGAGCATCTTGTCTACAATGGACTCTGAATAGTAGTTGGAGTAGGTCGAGTCGCCAGATTCAATATCGTACTCTAAGAATCGGCACAAGATGGTTCGGTTAATCGTGCTGTCACCGTTTTCCCTTGCCATCTCCTTCATGGACTTGCCCTCGCCTCTCCGTACCAATTGCATGTAGATGCCGTCGTCGTTGAACAGAACATACTCGTTGGCCACGGTGTCGGTCACGGTGTCGTTGGCGTAGAACTGCTCTTCTGTGATGACTTTTATCTTTCCGCAGACATCATTGTCTTCGAGGAACCTTGCTATTGCCCTCTTTTCTTTCTTTCTCATCTCGGCGTAAGTCTCTCCGTCGTTGCAACTGGTGGAGCAAATGGCGGTTGCCAAACTGATGATAATCGCAGAAAGAAGATAGATGAATCTTTTCATTTTATTTTGGGTTATGTGTGTCGTTTTGACGATGATTCAGTGCATCAGAAGGGTATCGATGCCGATTTTTCGTGCAAAGTTATAACTTTTTGAGATAACACCCACTATTTTCGAAACCTAAGTACACTTATTTATGATTATTTAAGGGGTATAACATTACCTGTAACTACTCATCCATGTCCCTAAAAGGGACGTCTCTTAGTAACCGTGGGTGTATGGAGCGAAGCGCAATGCACCTACGGAACATAAGT
>CACYEC010000308.1 GCA_902773225.1 uncultured Bacteroidales bacterium | reverse complement strand
TTTTCTTCTGCATGACTCAACCCTCGCGGATTCCTTCTATATTAGGAAGTGGAATGCTCTGCGCTGTCCGGACTTTCCTCTCGTGATTCAGCGCCACACGTGACACCGCTCACCAGCGACAGACTGTCCGACTGTTTCAATTTATTATGCAAAAGTATGAATTTTTTTCTTTTTTTGGTTCGAGGCCTCTTCTAAAATTTCAATTATTAAGTAAATTTAGTAAACTTCCATCATTTACATCTTCTATTTTTAGCTCATAATTCGCTATGTAACCACTTTTTGTCGCGTCGATTGCAAAATCAGTGTTTTTGTAGATACAAATTTTGATGTTTTTTTTCGAAATATCGTGATAATAATCAATAATTGTGTTAAAAAGCATTAAAATGGGACTTTCGATGAAAAAAAGTGGGTAAAAAATTTTTTAGATACAATTATCATCCCTAAATTTGCAAACGTATTTCATGGTATTAGATTTAAGACTTTCTTTTAAGGGGTTGCTCGTGAGAGTAGTCCCTTTTTTCATGCTTTATTCCTTTTGCATACTTGTGTAACCAGCAGAAATATCGAACTTCATTCCATGCTGTGCGTGGGTATCTTGAAATTTGTTGATAGCACTGGCGTTTTTTTGAATAGTTTCCATGATTGATGGCTTAAAGTTTGTGTTTCTTCTTTTATTTTACTAACTTTGCCATTTATAAAGGAAAAAGATAACCAACATCATTCATAATCATCATTCATCAACGCGAAATGAAAATACTCAATAAATACCTCTCGGTGGTTTACGACCTATATGTCTTGGACTCTGACAAAGGCGAAGAGGAACGAGTGGAGGGATGCGACCGTACCCGTCCATTGGTGTTCATCAGTAAGATGGGCTTCGCGCTCAAATCTTTCGAAGACCAACTGGAACAGGTGGAAGCCGGTAATACTTTCGATTTCACCATCCCGGCCAAGGACGCCTACGGAGAGTACGACGACGAACTCGTCTTTGATGTCGATATCAAGCAGTTCGAAAAGAGTGAAGGCTTCAGCCGTAAGCATCTTTTCGAGGGAAATGTCATCAACGTCTATGGACCAGACGGGCAAGTGGCTAATGCGCTCATTCTCGAAGTAGGTAAAGATAGTGTTACGCTCGACCTCAATCATCCTCATGCAGGGAATGACTTGCATTTCAAGGGGGAAATGCTTGAGAACCGACTGGCTTCCAATGATGAAATCGCCGCTTTTGTCAACATGATGAGCGGTGGCTGCGGCGGTGGCTGCGGCAACTGCGGCGGTAGCTGTGGACAAGACGGCGGTGGCTGTGGACAAGATTGTGGGTGCGAGGATGGCAGTTGTTGCAACGCTGGCGGATGTTGTAATTAACCCTATTAGGGATAGATAATTCAACAATGAGAAATATATTCGGAAACGTTTTCACTCTATCGACCTTTGGAGAAAGCCATGGCGAGGCTATAGGCGGTGTGGTCGATGGGATGCCTGCTGGAGTTGATATCAATATGGACTTCATTCAGCAGGAACTCTACCGGCGTCGCCCAGGTCAGAGCAAAATCACAACATCTCGTCAGGAGGCTGACCAAGTGGAGATTCTCTCGGGTGTGTTCGAGGGCAAAACCACTGGGTGTCCTATAGGCTTCATCGTCAGGAACAGCAACCAGCGTTCGGCTGACTATGACAATATGCGTGATGTTTTCCGACCTTCACATGCCGACTTCACATATTATAGCAAGTATGGAATACGCGACCATAGAGGAGGAGGACGTTCCTCTGCACGTGAGACCATCTCTCGCTGTGTGGGAGGGGCTTTAGCAAAACTTGCGCTCAAACAGTTGGGCATCCGCATTACGGCATACACCTCACAAGTTGGACCTTTCGCCATAGAACGAGACTATACACGCTATGACTTCAGTGAAATCGAACGCAACATGGTACGTTGTCCAGACCCGGAGATTGCGGAGAAAATGGTTTCCCTTATCAGTGAGGTGAAAGAACAAGGTGACACCATCGGAGGTGTCATATCATGTGTCGTTCAGGGATGCCCTGTCGGACTTGGGGAACCCGCTTTTTCCAAACTACACGCCGCATTGGGAGAGGCCATGCTAACAATCAATGCCGTCAAGGGATTCGAGTATGGAGAGGGATTCGATGGCGTATGTGCCCGTGGTTCTGAGCAGAACGACATCTTCGTATCGAAGGATGGCGATATCCGTACCCTTACCAATCATAGCGGAGGCATACAGGGTGGCATTTCTAACGGAAACGTCATCTTTTTCCGTGTGGCTTTCAAACCTGTGGCCACTCTGCTGAAACCACAGCCAACAGTAGATGCACAAGGAAACGAGACTACTCTTCAGGTCAAAGGACGGCACGACCCTTGCGTTTTGCCCAGGGCTGTACCCATCGTGGAGGCCATGGCGGCGATGACAATACTCGATTTCTACCTCCTCAACAAAACCGTCCACCTTTAGCCCTTAATTCCATAAACAACTAAAAGTATTATATATGTCAGTAAATAAGGTTATTTTGATAGGTCATGTCGGTGTGGAACCTGAGATACGTTACTTGGATGGTGGCGTATGTGTGGCCAAAGTCAGATTGGCTACCACCGAACGGGGGTATACCCTGCAGAATGGCACACAGGTGCCTGAACGTACGGAATGGCACGATGTGATTTTGTGGAGAAGCCAAGCCGAATATGTGGAGAAATATGTGCATACAGGCGATAAACTCTACGTCGAGGGAAAACTGCAGTACCGAAAATATACCGACAAACAGGGTGTCTCACGGATGACCGTGGAAATCATGGCCAATTCCATAGAGATTCTCTCATCTGCACAGCAAAAGAAGCAAGTAACCACCGCTAATGGTGCTCAGACGGGCAAGACGGAAGACCAACCCGCTGATTCCGGCAAAGTGGCGGAAGAGGAATTCGAATTTCCATTTTAATCCGCAATAGTCCCTTTTTTTCGAGATATCGAATAGTTTTTAGGTAACTTCTAAGAATCGCTTGCGGTTTTATCGATAATTCTATATAATTCTTACTATCAGCAGAATAATAATTCGATAATTCAATAATTCGTGATAAATAGAATATCCCTTTAACGAATCTCGTTATCCCGTTATAACGAAATCCCGAAATAACGATAAAAAACTAAATAATATGATATTCATTGCAGGTCCTTGTGTGATTGAGAGCATGGACATCCTTGAGACGGTTGCCGAAGAGTTGGTTCGTTTGCAGGTCAAATACGGCGTAGAGATATATTTCAAGTCATCATTCGATAAAGCCAACCGCACATCCATCAGTTCGTTCCGCGGACCAGGTTTGGACAAGGGACTTCAGATGCTTGCTGATATCAAGAGCAAGTACGGACTCCGTCTGCTCACCGACATCCATGAGAGCCATCAAGCCAGTGCTGCAGGCGAGGTCGTGGATGTGCTGCAGATACCTGCTTTCCTTTGCAGGCAGACTGATTTGCTGGTGGCGGCGGCACGGACGGGCAAAACGGTGAACATCAAGAAGGCGCAGTTCCTGTCTGGACTCGACATGAAGTATCCTGTCGAGAAAGTGAGAGAGTCGGGCAACAACGACATCTGGCTCACTGAACGGGGAAACATGTTCGGATACAACAACCTGATCGTGGATTTCCGAAACATCCCCGATATGCTCTCTATCTGTCACACTGTCGTGATGGACTGCACTCATTCCGTACAACGTCCTGGTGCAGCTGGGGGAAAGACGGGGGGAAACCGTGAGTTTGTACCGTCTATGGCAATGGCTGCCAAGGCCTTCGGTGCCAACGGATTTTTCTTCGAGGTCCATCCCGACCCTGACAATGCGCTCAGTGACGGCCCAAACATGCTCCGTCTTGATGACCTCGACCACGTGATGGCCTCACTGCTGAAATAAAGGAACTCAACTCTTGGAAGTAAACACGCTACGCTCATGGGAGTTATATTGCTACGCACAGAACTATGGAACTTAAATGTTTCGTATTTCTTAACTCTTATTTCTTAACTCTTAACTCTTAACTCTTAACTTTCTGCTACATCAGTTAATGACCTTAAAGACATTGGAAAAATAAAGACAGTAATGGAAAATATCAATGTGAAAGAAATTGCGGTGAAATGCTTCAAGGATGAGGCTGAGGCTTTGCTTGGGCTGATTCCGCAGTTGGACGAGGGGTTTGAGGCAGCGGTTGATTTGATGTACCGTTGTCGTGGTCATGTGATTGTCACCGGAGTGGGGAAGTCTGGTCATGTGGGGGCTAAAATGGCCGCCACACTTGCCAGCACGGGCACTCCATCCTTTTTCCTTAACGCCCAGGATGCCTTGCATGGCGATTTGGGCATGATAACCGATGATGATATCGTAGTGATGATTTCCAATTCCGGCAACACCGATGAGTTGCTGCGACTGGTCGATTGCCTTCAGATAAGAAAGGTTCCAATCATCGGGATGACCGGAAATCCCGATTCCCTGATAGCTCGTAACGCTAATGCACATATACGCGTGTGGGTCCAGAAAGAAGCCTGTCCTCTTAACCTTGCTCCCACTTCTTCCACAACTGCCGCCATCGCTATGGGCGATGCTTTGGCGTGTGTGCTGATGGACCTTCGGCATTTCAAGAAGAACGACTTCGCACGTTTTCATCCAGGAGGTAGTCTGGGCTACAAACTGGTGACAAGGGTGAAAGACGTGATGTATAAGGGCAATTTCCCCATCCTTCCGCTCCACATGCGCCTCAGCGATGCTTTGATGCTCATCAGCAATGGTAAACTCGGACTCGGGGTCGTGATGGATGAGGACAAAATCAAGGGAATCATCACCGATGGCGACATTCGGCGAGCGGTAGAGGGCGCACAGTCCAACTTCTTCCAACTCTCCGTTTCCGATGTCATGACCAAGAAACCGAAGACCATTGACCCCAATGCCAAACTGACTGAGATTCAGGACATGTTCCGCAAGTACAAAATCCACTCCTTGCTGGTGGTTGATAAGGACGAACACTTGATTGGCATCGTTGATTATTTCGCTATTATGCAGTGATTCAAGATGATGATATTATTATTAACCCTATAATTCTGATTACAAACATGAATTTCCTTGAAGAGAAAATCCTGAGCGATGGTTCTATCAAACCTGGCAACATACTGAAAATTGACAATTTCTTGAACCATCAAATCGACATCGACATCATGCGGCAGATGGCTTACGAACTGAAAAGGCGTTTCAAGGGAGTGACTGTCAATAAAGTTCTTACCATTGAAGCCAGTGGCATTGCCATCGCAACTATGCTTGGCGACTTGTATGATGTACCTGTGGTGTTCGCTAAGAAAAGCCAGACGGCCAACAGCACCGACGACAAGTATGTGGCCCAAGCCTATTCCTTCACACATAAGAAGATGAATAATGTTTTCGTCTCCAAACCCTATCTCCACGACACCGACCGCGTCCTGATTGTTGATGACTTCCTGGCTGACGGGCAGGCTGTCCATGCCTTAATCGACCTGGTCCATCAGGCTGGTGGAGAGGTCGCTGGCATTGGTATTGCCGTCGAGAAAGGCCAGCAGAAGGGTGGGCGTCTCTTACGAGAGGAAGGTTACCATTTGGAGTCGATGGCCATCATCGAGGAGATGGACTGGGAAACCCAGACCATCCGATTCCGTGAACAACCCGTTCGACAGTTGGGTGACACACCCATCAAGGCTATCAAATGAGATTTCAACACATCAAGATATAGATTATGAAAGACAAGAGCAATCTCTATCAGTTGGACGGCAGCGTTCCTATTGTCCAGGCTGTCCCTTTTGGCCTGCAGCATGTGCTGGCCATGTTTGTGAGTAATATCACTCCTATTATCATCTTGGCCAATGTGGTGGGGCTTGAGTCGGGCATCAGTGCTTCACTCATTCAAAACTGTATGATTATCGCTGGTATTGGTACGTTAATCCAACTCTATCCCCTGTGGCGGATTGGTTCCCGTCTGCCCATCGTCATGGGTATCAGTTTCACGTTCCTCTCTCTGGCTCTTTTCATTGGCACCACTCATGGTATGGGTGTGCTGATTGGGGCCGTCATCGTCGGCGGTATAGTTGAAGGCGTACTGGGATTGTTGGCCAAGTACTGGATTCGTATCATCTCACCTGTGGTGGCGGCTACAGTTGTGACTGCCATTGGGTTCTCTCTCCTCCCCATTGGGGCCAACTCTTTTGCCGGAGGTCAGGGTGCTGCCGATTTCGGTGCCGCTCACAATTGGATTGTGGGAACTTTCACGCTTTTAGTCTGCCTGGGTTTCCAAGTTTTTGCGAAGGGGTTCTTGCGTTCCCTCTCGGTGCTGATAGGTCTGATTGCTGGCTATATTCTTGCTGTTTGCATGGGTATGGTCGATTTCTCTGGCCTTCAGGGGGTGGGGTTCGTCTCATTGCCGAAGTTCATGCCTTTCAAACCCGAATTTGAAATTGGTGCCATTCTCTCCATTATCGCCATATATCTGGTATCAGCCACAGAAACCATTGGCGACACCAGTGCGCTCTGCTCTGGTGCCATCCACCGTTTACCCACCGATAAGGAGTTGGGGGCAAGCATTTCTTGCGATGGTTTTGTGAGCAGTGTTGCCGGCCTTTTCGGATGCACGCCTATCACGTCGTTCAGTCAGAATGTGGGGCTGGCGGCCATGTCGGGGGTGGTCAATCGATTTGCCATTGCTACTGGGGCATGCATCATGATTTTGGGAGGTATCTTCCCCGCTGTGGGTGGTTTGCTGACCACCATTCCCCAGGCCGTTCTTGGGGGGTGTACCATCATGATGTTCGGTTCTATCATGTTTGCCGGTTTCGGTATGTTGGCCAAGTGTGGATTCAACGACCGCAACATGGTGATTGTGGCTTTGTCGCTGAGTGTGGGACTTGGTTTCACCCAGGCTTCCGAGATGTTCAACATCTTCCCGCAGATTGTCCGCACCGTGTTCGCTGAGAATTGCGTGGCTGTGGTCTTCATCCTTGCCGTGATTCTCAACCTTGTCCTTCCCAAGGAAAACGCTACTAAGTGATAGCCTCTATCCAACTCCCCTCCCACCTAAGGGGAGGGGTAGGGGTGGGGTGTATCATTGGGGTGTATCATTGGGGTGTATCATTGGGGTGTATCATAGAAAGCCTACGGACAGGATACACCGCCATCCAGCCTGCAAAAAAACAATAATATATCTATGGCTGCTTGAAGTCTGCGCTGTCGGCGGCCATACCTGTGATGGTGTCTTTCTCACGGTTCGCCTCGCGCACCATGCCTGTGTAGTCACGGATGATTCGTCCCCAGTCGATAACCTTCATGTCGGGATAACGATTCCCATACACTTCCATCACTTCACGTTGCAAATCCAAATCTGAAGTGTCAGCATTCAATATGAGCCTGTTGAAGATAAGGTTTCTCACATCTCTGTCATCTTCAACAGCATCTAATTTCAAGGGATGCAATGATTCTGCGGCAAGCGGCGCTGAAGTAATCGTGAAGTATTTGTTGAAGAATGCAGTCAGTTTCCCTAAGACGGTGTTCTTTTTCTGCTCTCTGTTTGAAGCGCCTTTGCCAAACACAGGCATTGGTGGCAGCACTTTTGTAATGGCCACCCCCGTCCCGGTGACATACCCATCCGATAAGGATTGATTCATAAACGCACGTGTCTCCTTTGGTTTTAGACCTTCCTCACGGATAATGGCACTGAG
>CACYEC010000307.1 GCA_902773225.1 uncultured Bacteroidales bacterium | reverse complement strand
TGAAGGTGCTGCTTGAGGGCGGTATGTTCGGATTCTTCCGTCAGCGTCCCTACGACGTGTGTGCTAACCCTGAAGACAAACCGAAGGCCATCTTCGTGTCTGCGTTCAGCGACATGCCTCTGGCTGCCGACTTCGACTTCGTCCTCAAGGGACAGGAAGCCGACTTCCAGACCGGTATCGACGCGCTCGCAAAGGTTGCCAAGGTCTATCTCGGTGTGAAACCCGGCGCTGACAACGCCCTGGCCAACGCCAAAAACGCACAGGTCAATGTCTTCGACGGACCATGTCCCGCTGGTAACGTGGGGGTGCAAATCAACCATGTCGCACCTATCAACAAGGGAGAGGTGGTCTGGACCATCGGACCTGAGGAGGTCATCTTCATCGGACGACTCTTCAACAAGGGTCAGGTAGATTTCACACGCATCATCGCCATCGCTGGAAGCCAGGTCAACGAACCTGCATACGCACGTGTCAAGGTCGGACAGAAACTGGAGTCCATACTCGACGGTAAACTCAAGAAGGCCGAACGACACCAGCGCATCATCGACGGCAACCCGTTCGTCGGAAACAAAGTCAGCACCAATGACTTCCTGCGCGCTCACACAACAGAGGTCACCGTCATTCCTGAAGGTGACGATGTGGATGAGGCTTTCGGATGGATCATGCCACGACTCAACGAATTCTCTACCAGCCGTTCCTACCTCTCATGGCTACAGCCTAAGAAAGCCTACAACCTCGATGCACGCATCAAGGGAGGGGAGAGGCACATCATCATGTCGGGTGAGTACGACAAGGTGCTGCCTATGGACATCTTCGGCGAATTTCTCATCAAGGCGATTATCTCTGGCGACATCGACCGCATGGAGCAACTCGGCATCTACGAGGTCGCTCCTGAGGACTTCGCTGTGGCTGAGTTCATCGACTCTTCTAAACTCGAACTGCAGCGCATCGTCAGGGAAGGACTCGACATGCTACGCAAGGAAAATGAATAACACACGCACGCTAAAAAACTGATATAATAATGAGTGCTATAAAGAAATATTTCGATAAGATAAGGCCTAACTTCGAACCCGATGGCAAACTGCATGCGTTCCGCTCTTTCTTCGAGGGTATGGAAACCTTCATGCTCGTGCCTAACACCACTTCGAAGTCAGGCGTGAGCGTGCACGATGCCATCGACTCCAAGCGAATCATGTCGTTTGTGGTCATCGCGCTGATTCCTGCACTGCTCTTCGGTATGTACAACGTAGGATACCAGCACTACCTCGTCATTGGTGAGCAGGCTGGTTTCTGGGCTATGTTTGGTTACGGACTCCTCGCTGTCCTGCCAAAGGTCGTGGTTTCCTACGCTGTCGGTCTCGGCATTGAGTTCACTGTCGCTCAGTGGAAGCATGAGGAAATCCAGGAGGGATTCCTCGTTTCGGGTATGATTATCCCTCTCATTGTCCCCATCAACTGCCCGCTGTGGATTCTCGCCATCGCTACGGCTTTCGCCGTCATCTTCGCCAAGGAAATCTTCGGCGGCACGGGTATGAACATCTTCAATGTGGCTCTCGTCACTCGAGCCTTCCTCTTCTTCTCTTACCCATCCATGATGAGTGGAGACAAGGTTTGGGTCAACGGTGACTACATCGACTGCATCAACGGTGTCATCAATGTGGATGCTGTCACTGCTGCTACTCCTCTTGGTGAGGCTGCAGCTAACACGACCATCCAAGCTTCCTTCATGGATTCCGTGACAGGTCTTATTCCTGGCTGTATCGGTGAGACCAGCGTCATCGCCATCGCCATCGGTGCCATCATACTACTCTGGAGCGGTGTGGCAAGTTGGAAGACCATGTTCTCGGTATTCGTAGGTGGTGCACTCGTGGCTCTGCTCTTCAATGCCGCTGGCAACAACGCTGTGGCACAGATTCCTTGGTACGAGCACCTCACCCTTGGTGGTTTCTGCTTCGGAGCTGTATTCATGGCTACCGACCCTGTGACCTCCGCTCGCACTGAATGTGGCAAGTATGTATATGGATTGCTCATCGGTGCCATGGCCATCACTATCCGTGTGATGAACCCAGGTTATCCCGAGGGCATGATGCTCGCCATCCTGCTCATGAATGCTTTCGCACCGCTCATCGACTACTGCGTGGTGCAGGGCAATATCAACAAACGTCTCAAGAGAGCCGCTAAATAATAAAAGGTAACAACTGAAAACTGAAAGAAAAATGAATACTAATAGTAACACTTATACTATCGTATATGCTTCGGTAATCGTTGTTATCGTGGCATTCCTGCTCGCGTTTGTAGCCACCGCGCTCAAACCTACTCAGGACATCAACGTGGCTGTCGATAAGAAACAGCAGATTCTTGCTTCTCTCAACGAACGTGGCATTGACAAGTCCGAGGTGGAGAACAAGTACGCTGAACTAATCAAACTCGACCCCGTCTATAATGATAAAGCCGAAACTGCACAGGCTGGAGACAAGGAAGGCGAGAAGGGACAGAAAGACCAAGAGGCTTTCAAGGTGGCCAACAAGGACATCAGCAAAGCCAATCGTCCGCTTTACGTGTGCGAGAAAGGCGGAGAGACCATCTTCGTCGTTCCTGTTAAGGGTGCCGGTCTTTGGGGCGGTATCTCTGGATACGTGGCACTCAAGTCGGACTGCGAAACCGTCTATGGCACTTACTTCACTCACGAGAGCGAGACTGCAGGTCTTGGAGCTCGTATCACTGAAGAGTGGTTCCAGACCAGTTTCAACGGCAAGAAAATCTTCGGCGACGACAAGTCCAAGGTCATCCTCAGCGTCCTGAAGAAGGGCAAGACTGTCGATGGCGTCGGCCCCGATAACTTTGTGGATGCTGTCACTGGTGCAACCCTCACTTCCAACGGTGTCAACGACATGGTGCAGCAATGCCTGCAGGATTATATCGACATTTTTGAAAAAATCAAAAAATAAGGAGGACTAAGAATATGGGTAAATTATTTTCAAAAGAGAATGGCGAAGTATTCATGCGTCCGCTTAATCTCGACAATCCTATTACTGTGCAGGTTCTGGGTATCTGCTCTGCACTCGCTGTTACCTCGCAACTCAAGCCCGCTGTCGTCATGGGGCTGTCGGTGACTGTCATCACCGCTTTCTCCAACGTCATCATCTCGCTGTTGCGTAAGACCATACCCAACCGCATTCGTATTATTATCCAACTCGTGGTTGTGGCCGCGCTCGTGACCATCGTGAGCAACATCCTCAAGGCATACGTCTATGACGTGAGCGTACAACTCTCCGTCTATGTGGGACTGATTATCACCAACTGTATCCTCATGGGTCGCCTTGAGGCCTTCGCCATGTCGAACGGTCCTTGGGAGTCGTTCCTCGATGGTGTGGCCAACGGACTGGGATATGCCATCATCCTCGTCATCGTCGGATTTGTGCGCGAACTGCTCGGATTTGGTACTATCTTCGGTTTCCAGGTTATCCCCGACAGTTTCTACACCGACAACGGAGGATACTACATGAACAATGGTATGATGACCATGCCTGCTATGGCGCTCATCCTCCTCGGATGCGTCATCTGGGTACACCGTGCCATGAACAAGGAAGAGAAAAAATAACACATTACTTAATAAGACAAGCAATAAATTATGGAACATTTCTTTAGTTTGATGGTCCGCTCCATTTTCGTGGACAACATGATTTTCGCCTTCTTCTTGGGTATGTGTTCTTATCTCGCTGTATCCAAGACCGTGAAGACG
>CACYEC010000306.1 GCA_902773225.1 uncultured Bacteroidales bacterium | reverse complement strand
TTTTCAATCCTTCGGCAAAGACTGCCATCTGGCCACATACATTACGTAATACAAAACCTTCTTTCTGTCTCATTTTTTCTTTGAATGCTTTTTTATGTCCTCAACTGATTATCTATTTTCGTGCCCTTTGTGTCCTTAGTGTCCTTAGTGGATCACTTTTAGGCCGTCAACCACATATACACCACGTGGTAGTCCCTCCATTTGCCCGTCGTCCCTCACCTTCTGTCCTGAGAGGGTATAAATTCCCTTAGCCTTCGGCGTAGCCAGAATACTCCGGATGCCACTGCCTAAAGTGTGGAAGGTGAAAGACACGGTACCATCCTCATGTTGAATGATATCAGTAATCGATTTATCATCGAAAAGTGTCACCTGATCCACTTTAGCTTCCTCATTCAGCCAAGGATAGGGCGCCGTACTCAGGATCTTACTGTGTAGTCGATGTGCGATATCAGTATAGGGATTGCGTGAACTAGTCTGCTTAATCTGGTTATACCAATCGGCAAAAGACCTTCCGTCGGCAGCCACCAGGCTGTAATTCGGCATGTCTTGTACATTATTGACATTGTTGCCCGTCCAATTATATCGATAGAAGTTAACGTGATAAATCACTAACCCCTGGCCTGGCAGACCAAAGTCCCAACCATCCCATTGACGGTTCTCTAACAGATAGAACGCCCCTTCTGTCTGACGAACCAGATACACCTCTCCTCCTTCGGCAATAGGTTTGAGACCTGTGATGGTGGTGTCAGCAGTCAGCTCTTTCGGTGTGAGCCAGCCCATAATCATCTTCTCCAAAGGTGAATAGTTCGGTGGGCACCAGCCATAGTTAGTAGCTGTACCGCCATCCATCAGGTCCCATTCGTCAACAATGGAAATGTCACTCACGGACGATGAGGTGGGATAGATGTCAGGCAGTCCTAAGCAATGGGAGAACTCGTGGCAGATGGTCCCGATGCCACAGGAGGCATTGTTGACCCACAACTCACCACTGGCCGTATAGCGAATGATGTGATGGCCGTCTTTCGTGTCAATCGTTGAGAAGCTCCCGGTTGTGGGCCAGATATAGCCTTCACTGACGATGGTCGACTGATTACCGCTATAGCCAGCATAGACAAAGACCACCTGTTCCACATTGCCGTCGCCATCCCAGTCATAGACAGAGTAGTCGATGTCAGGATGCTCTTCCATCAGCATCTTGGTAGCTTCACGGAAAGCGGTCCTTCCCTCGTTCCTACTCGAAGAACCCGTCTTCACCTTTTTGCTGGTTTTATATGGTCCGAATACGTCGAACTGCAAGTTCAACTGCCCGTTCGACTGATCGCGGAAGTAGTCAGCCACACAGCCAGCCCCCTCCCTACGAGTATAGCCAGGGGTATTGAACATGGCATCGTAAGTACTCTGAGCATCATCCAAACTGAAGTCACAGTTGGAGAACGATAGCAGCACCACCAACTGCCGATACGTACGGGTGGCATCCCAACCACGGTCACCGTAAGCGATGTCTGTGCTGCCGCCACGGGAAAACGTCGGTGGCGTCCAGTCCACCAAACAGCCCGCACGTCCCTGGTCGTCAGCCACCACCGTTTCCCACGCAGTTACCAGCATCACGACCATCACCAAACACCTTTTCAATAATACTAGCATCATAATCAGCCGCAAAAGTAATCATTTTACAGCTACTGGCCAAATTTTTCCTCAAATAATTCAACTTTCGCATGTATAAAACTACAACACGTTCGGCTTTGCCGCTTGCTAAAGAAGGGACGCATAAATTATACAAATATACACAGAATCAGACACGAAAATGGTAACTAATGAAACGAAAAACAAGTGGGTGGGCATAGGGCTTTCCCCACAATGTTTAGGACTTTCCCCTATCCGATTTAGGGAAAAACCTTTGCCCTTGTCCGAAATAATCCCGACTTTTGCACCGTGAACTGAAATCAACCCGAGTGTTTAACAAGTTAAATCGCTTGCCTATGAAGAAATGAAGAGAGTTTAGCTAAACCACGGAAACAAGAACGGGAGACCATCCATCGCGATGCCTCCCTTTTCTGTTTCCTTGCCTCCATCACGTTTTCTCTTTTTCTTGCCGAATTATTTGCAAGTTTCATTATAATGTGTTATCTTTGCAGCCAAGTAAACAACCGCTCATTATGATAACAGTAGCAAACCCCATTTATGATATCGTCTTCAAATACCTGATAGAAGATGAACGTATCGCCCGCACAATCTTGTCTGCCCTCTTGAAAAAGGAGGTCGTGGCAGTGGAAACACATCGCAATGAATACTCCAATATAGGTCGCGACAACCTTTCGGTGTTCCGCATCGATTTTGGGGCTACCATCCAAGAGGCCGACGGTTCGCGTCATCTGATTCTCATAGAACTTCAAAAGACCTGGTTAGAGACGGAGACCCTTCGTTTCAGGCAATATCTTGGTGCCCAGTATGCCAACGTAGAGAATATGTTGCCTGAGAATCAGGGAGCCTATGCCATTCCTATGGTCACGGTCTATCTGCTCGGTCACAAGGTGGGCGACATTGAGGAGCCTGTCCTATATGTGCGCCGCCATTCATACAACTATAATGACGAGGTGGTGACAAAGGGCCTCCCCAATCCTTTCGTCGACAGTCTTACCCACGACAGCATCATCGTTCAGATACCACGTCTTCACGGTCAGATCAACAACCGTCTTGACAAGGTACTGAGTATCTTTGACCAATCGAATAAGGACCAGCATAACAAGCAGATGCTCGATATCGACGAGACTGCTTATGCCAATGACGACGAGATGCTGCGTATCATTCACCGTCTGCAGGCTGCTGCATCTGATGCCAAAATGCGCCACGACATGAATGTGGAGGACGAGTATTTCTCCGTCATAGAGAAGCGTGATACCACAATCATGCTGAAGGACAAGGAGATTGCAGAAAAGAACGTCAAGTTAGAAGAGCAAGGCGCTAAGTTAGAAGAGCAAGGCGCTAAGTTAGAAGAGCAAGGCGCTAAGTTAGAAGAGCAAGGCGCTAAGTTAGAAGAGCAAGGTGCGAAGTTAGAAGAGCAGAAGATACAATTAGAACATAAGGATCTCCAGATTCGGACATCCGTTCTGATGCTCAACAAGGCAGGAATGAGTCCTGAAGACATTTCCGCCAGTCTCAACATGGATTTTGAGGTTGTGAAAGGAATACTTTTCTCATAGATATATTAGACGTAGACAGTCAGCACACACCCACTCCATCTTTATTAAAAAACACTATCGGCGAGCCTCACGGCTGGCCGATAGTCAGTTAATTTTTTAGTTCACTTAATTAACTTTCTAAATTAACATTTTAATTTAGATTTAAGACCGACTCTCACGAGCAGGATTTCTTTATAACGTTTCAGGGGCAACTTCAGTGAGAAGTAGTGTTCCTTCTATGAATTTCTACAAGCCGATTGGATACTCTTTTGGCTATGCGTCCTAGTTGGGTATAATGCCCTTGGGGGTCTTTAGTGAGGCGCGTGATAGTATAGGAGAGCAGATATCGGCAACGACAGTAAAACGCACTATCCCATAGAACAGAGGGGACAAGCTGTTTACGAAACACATAATTTGCGAAATTGTCGTTCGGCGAGCGGCGATACCCGATGATCTGGTAGCCGTTACGTAAATGCCAACGGACGCTCCATTCGGCCGAAGTTGCAGTAAGACCCTCAAGATGAGTAAAGCCTTCACATCGCATGAAATCTTCTTCGCAGGTCAGCATCTGCGAGGCGATACCCCGCCTTCCAGCCTTAGGCGACACTGCGAGGTAGAAACCATAGGCACACCGTTTCTTCCAGTTAGAGGTATAGCAGTGCATACCCAGGAGCTCATCACTGATAGCATCGAGCGCCACAAATATCATTGTACCTGAGGTCGCTTTCTTGAATTCCTCGAGTGTGCGATGCATCCACTGTGCATCCAAGCCCCGTTCAGACCAGACGCTATATGCATCGTTTACCAAGGCAAACAATGCCTCTGACGAAACGGATGTCTCGCGACGAGATTTAACAACAATCATTCGATATTATATGTTTTAGAATCAAGTGCGTAGACTCATTACTGCGCCCACGCACTTCTAAACTTAACTGCAAATTTGATTGCAATACAATAAATCCATATGGATTACCCTTACCAACCAGTTGGCTGCTCTTCGCTGGGTGTCTCTGTTGTAGGAGTAGAGTAGTCGCTGTTGATACCACCACCAGGAGAACCAGCCATGATAACAGGTGCCTTAATCTCTATCACCTCCGAAACAGGAGACATATATGTTTTCTTGTCCATTTTCTTTCTTATTTTAAAATGTTGTTTATTCAGATATGATGCGGAGACCCACGGGGAGTCCCCGCATCAGACTATTTATTCGGAATCGATAAAATTACTTCTGAATCATCTTCTTGCCGTTCATGATGACGATACCCTTATAGGCAGCATCCACCTTCTGACCGGCCAGGTTGTAGATAGCATTGCTCTCTACAGTGGTCTTCACATTCTGGATAGCGGTAGCCTCACCCTCGTCAAGCCATACAACATCAAGACGACCATTCTGCGTAGCGCCCTTCTTCACGATATAAACTGCGTTTGCAAAGAGGTACTGGTTGGTACCCAGAATAGCGAAGTTGATACCAGTAGCAGTTTTCGGGTTCTGCAGGTAGTATACGAACTGACCCTGGTCATAGTATCTTGTTCCAAGTTCATCAGCAGAGATGGCAGTTGAAGTGAACTGAAGTGCATTGATCGGAGTCTTTACAATATACGGAGCGGGCTCGGGCTCGGGAACGGGCTCGGGATCGACGGGATCACTTTCATCATCAATATAAGCATCGTAGCGCATGGTACCTTCATCATCTGTTGCGTAAGCCAGCACATCATCACCTGTAGTGGAGCGTACGATAACAGTCTGACCAGCATCAACCACGAACTTACCATCAACAATCATCAGAGGATCCATATAGATCTTGTTGTCGCTGTCGTCAACGAATGCAGAGTAAACAGTAATCACAGCATTGCCCTGCTTCTTCTCAATATAATAGTTGCTCTCTGTAGCATTGTTGAAATAACCTACATAAACAACAGCATCAGCGGGTCCATAAACCTTGATAGCTACAGGCTTAGCATCGGCTGCAGTTGCCTTGAAGATTACATTCCAGAGATTTGCCTCATTGAAATCGTAAATTGTACCTACAGCAGTTGTTGTGTACAATTCAACCTTTGCGGCTCCTTCTTTAGGTTCTGTTCCAAAAGCAGCCTGTGCAAATGCTTCTACAGCATCGTCATCAGCAGGATTCCAAGTAACCTTTACCAAGTTGGGGGCATAAACCTCATCAAAAGCTGCTGCAGGAATACCGAAAGCTTCATCTACTTCTTCACCACCAGCTGTATAAGCAATCTTAACTGCACCAAAATCAATCTCAGTCAGACGAGTATTGACAACACGATCTCCTGCCACGGTAAGAGGAGCGACAATGTCACCACCAAACACAATCTTAGAAGCAGCACCGATAGCCTCAACCATCAAAGAACCGGTCAGCTTACCAAAGGTAACTGTAGCAAGGTTACCACTTACAATAGCTGTAATTGCGGTCTGAGCAACAGCCTCACCAAAAGTAACGGTAGCCTCTACGCCTGTAGCGATAGGACCGTCGATGAAGCCAGCAGGAAGAGCAACAGCCAGCTTACCAAAAGTAACAGTTGAATTTTCCTCGTTAGAAAGAGTAATAGCGCGCTGGCCTAATTCAGCGGTTGCAGCAATGACTCCATCAGAAGCAAAGTCGACAGAAGTGATGCCTAAGCAGTTCCAAAATGCATTGCGATTAACTTTAGCCTTGAATGCATATTGAGTAGGATCGTTGGTGAAGAATTTCAGAGTCTTCAGGGCAGACAGCGTACCATCAACGGCAGCAGCTTCTTCAAAGAGATCACCCTCCTCAGCAACACCTACCTCTAGCAAATTGTCATAGCAGATGTTCAGAGTAGCCAAGCTGGCGCAACCCAAGAATGCACCTGCTTTTCTCATGTACTTCAGAGTTCCAGGGAAGGTCAGAGAAGTAAGGGCCCTGTCGTTTGCGAATGCCTCTTCGCTGACAGCTTGAATCTTGGTATCCTCCAGGTTAACGCTCTCCAAATTGTAAAGGTTAGCCAAACCCTGTGCTGCAACATTAACTGTGGAAGGCAGAATCAAAGTCTTCAGGGTCTTGTTCATGAGACCGCTTGCTTGTACTTCTGCTCCGTCAACATAAATTCCACCTACGAAAGGTCTGTTCTCTAAAGTCTTCACTTTGGTCTTACTCAGGTCAAGTGACTCCACCACGTTGTCACCAAAACAGAACTCGCCAAGTGTTTTAAGGTTTACACAGGCATCTGCATTGATGGTAGCCAAAGCAAAGCAGTGGTTAAGAGCAGATGCAGCAACACTTACCAGCGAAGCGGGGAGCGTCACACTCGTCAGAGAAACATTGGCATCCTCAAAGAGCTTGTTCAGAACCTCAACCTTCGTATTTGTCAGATCAAGGTTCGCGATTTTTGTCCCGGCAAAAGCACCTTCACCAATCACTTTGATTTTGCAACCGTTAGCAAAGTTGATTTTCGTGATGTCAGACAGATTAGCAAAAGCACCTTCTTCAATTTCCACGATGTCGAATACAACCTCTGCATCAACGGATACCTGGGTATCACCTGTTCCAATTTCACCCTTCACGTTAATGGTGATGGTGGGATTGATGGTGATGGTAGTCTTGTCGCCGGCTGCCTTGTTAACCCAGTTACTCTGAGAGACAGACACAGTACCAACCCACTTGTCAGCAGTAGTCTTGTCCATTGTCAGGATCTTGTACTGATAACCATCATTAGTGTACTGAGTAGATCCAATAAGCTCAGCAGCCATAGCGCTGTTAAAGCCAAACATGGCCAACAGTGCGATGAGCATAAATTTAACTTTTTTCATTTTTGAAAATTTTAGTTTATAAATTAATTGAAATACTTAAAAAAATAGTTTTCTAGTTCTCCGCCTCAGCATTCTGTCAGCCTGAGGCAGGCATACGAGAGTAAAGCAATCTACCAAGCACCTCCCCTCCCACCAGACCTGAGGCCACGGCAGAAGTCACACTTTTTCGTCAATACTTTCTGTTTCATCATTGAATGTAATTAAACTTATTAATATTGTTGTGAACTGAAATACTTCAATCGCGCTTTTAGACGACAGATGAGGAGCTGGTTTTCCCATACTCCGCTGCAAAATTATGTTTTTTTTGTGATACGTGCAAGTTTTTCGAGGATTTTTTTATATAAAAGTGTGATTTTTTTGTTATTTAGGCAGTAAATGGAGCAAAAAACAACGGTTTTTACGATTTTTACGAGTTCTGCATAGAGGTTATGGCATAGGATTGGTACGAATGAACGTTGCTTGATATGGCTTGATTAAGACTACGAACTAAACGAATTTTACGAATTTAACGATTTAAAATATAATATAATAATGTACGCGAGAGGACTTCTAAGGTAAGCTTCACCTTCCGGTAGTGGAGTGATTTGTGTGGAGCGTCGTGAGGACGGGCTTGAAAGCCTCTGAGGTAGTCTTGAGCGTAACTCTCGAAGGAGTCTTCCCGCTGCGGAGAATGACCATCGCCGAGCCATTGTAGAGACGACGATGGTCGGTGGCATTCAGTTCATTGCTCCTGATGTCACCGTTGGTGACGGCCACGATGCGGGCATCACCATCGACAGAGAAGTGCAGTTCGTCTTTTGCCGTTGTCACACGACGGCCCTTCTTGTCGACGGCCTCAATGCGGAGGTGCATCAGGTCGGTACCGTCGGCAGTCCACTCACAATCTTCTGGTGTTACTTTCAGCAGAACAGGCTTGCCCGTGGTCTCTATCCTATGCCGTGCAACCACCTTTCCTTTTGTGTAGGCAACAGCCTCGAGATAGCCTTCGGCGAAGGGAACGTCCTCCCATACTATCTGGTTGCGTTGCTTGGGAATGTTCCTGAGATTAGGTTTGCGACCGAGTTTGCGGCCATTGAGACAGAGTTCCACCTCGTCTGCATTGGTGTAAGTGATGATGAACAGTTCCACTCCAGGATTCCAGTTCCAGTGAGAACACATGCCGTAATTGATAGAGATGTGGACCAACGGCTCGTCGGGCTTGAAGAACGACTTCATGAAAAAAGCCTTTGGCTTCGGCTCGAGAGATATGTCGAACACACCCTGGTCCCAGCCTTTAGCAGGCCAGCCCTGACTTTCGCCAAGGTAATCGATAGCCCCCCAGTAGGCAAGACCGACCACTTTGTCGAGGTCCATCTCGAAGAAATTGGCTCCCATCGCCGATGTGGTGGCTTCACTCTGATAGAAAATCATCCACGGAAACCGGCGCCCGTCATCGGGGAAATACATATAGCGGTAGTTGTAAGACTGTATGTCGGTTATCATAGCCAGATCGCATGGCAGGCTGTTCGTATTCCAATTGCGGTATCTGGGATGCATGGCAACGGTGACGAGGCGCGTCGAGTCGTAGCGCAGCAGGAGTGTCTTCTGAAGCTTGTACATCGTGATGCCGAAGTCATTAAAGGGCATGTCAGGATTATGCTGAAGTTCGTTACCGAGGCTCCAGAGTATCACTGAGGGTGAGTTGCGGTCGCGCTTCACCCACTCTGGCACTTCCTCCTGCCAATGCTGTTCAAAAGGCACCTTGCCTCCTGTGTGCTGGCGTGTCCACTTGTCGTAGAGCTCGTCGACGACGAGGATGCCATACTGGTCGCAGAGGCGTATGAAGTCGCGGCTATACGGATTATGCGAGGTGCGGATATGGTTTATTCCGAACTGTTTCATGAGCCTGATGCGTTTCTCGATAGCCTTGGGATAGGCGGCAGCACCGAGGGCTCCCAGGGTGTGATGGTTGGCATAGCCCTTCAGCAGTAGCTTGCGGCCATTGAGCCTGAATCCGAAACCGGGTCCAAACTCAATCGTACGGAACCCAAAGGTCTCGATCACCTCGTCGGCAACGGTGCCGTTGTCACGTAGCAGCTGGGCTTTCACCTGATACAGATAAGGTGTGTCGACATCCCACACCTTGGCGTCGGCGACTTCAATATCTCTGGCGATGGTCACTTCCTGATGGTGCGTCATTGGATGGCGCTTGATGGCGACAGTGTCGGAGAAGACGGTCTTGTTCTGAGCATCCTGTATCTGTAGGGCGATGTGTGTAACCTTGCCTTTAGTCTGGTTCGTGAACTCGGCAGAGATGCTCACGTATCTGTTGTCGCGGGTAGTGATGTAGAGCGGATGGCGGTTGAAGTAGATGTCCTTTGGCGTTGCCACCATGCTGACGTTGCGAAAGAGCCCTCCCCCCGTATACCAGCGGGAGCTTTCCGGCTCACGGGTGTCGGCAACGACCTCAATGAGATTGTCTTCGCCGTGTTTCAACTCGTTGGTGACATCAATCTCAAAGCCAACATAGCCGTAATTAGTCCCTCCGACGAGATGGTGGTTCATATAGACATCTGCAGTGTACATGATACCCTCGAAGTCAAGGAGCACACGCTGGTCTTTCATCTCATCTGAAGGGGTGTAATGCAAGCGATAGTAGCCTTTGGCCTGAGTCTTGAAGCCTCTTCTTGTGAGAGGGTTCTTCTTCTTGGTTTTGGCGCCGGACTTGTTGGTGTTCTTGTCGGTATAGTATTGCACCCATGGCTGCTCGATCTGGAAATCATGGGGCAGGTCGACCCTCCGCCAGTCGCCCTTGTTGTTCAGACAGAATTCCCACCCGAAATTCAGACTTTCAACATATCGCTGCGCATGGGCGGCAGATGGAAAAAGGTAAAGGACAGAAAGGAGGAGGTATGCCATAGCTCCTAGCGTCAACTTCTTGTCTTGGGCATTACAGATATTCATTGTGGTCAGATTATTTTAGGGCAAAGGTAATACATTAAAATGAATCATGCAAATAAATCGACAGAAAAATGAGTTCCTGACGGGACAGAGCATGCGTTCGAAGAAACTTTATAAACCAAGCAGGAAAGTGGGCTTGTTCGTCTTAAAAACGTGCAATACACAAAAAAAACGCTTAAAAACTTGCACATATAGAACATTTTTCTTAACTTTGCCCCAACTAAATAATTAAAAGAAGTTGTTTTTCCATTACTAACCCTTTAAAAATTAAAGATTATGAAAAAGATTTTATTGTTAGCAGTAGTGATGTTTGCGAGTCTGAACGCAAGCGCACAGCAGCGTGAAGGTCACCTTGAAATCATCCCGAAAGTTGGTTTCAACTTGGCCAATTTGGCTGGTGACGTCAATGACAACAGCATCAAGTTTGCCTTATTTGGCGGTGCC
>CACYEC010000305.1 GCA_902773225.1 uncultured Bacteroidales bacterium | reverse complement strand
GCAGTTCGACAGTTGGTCGTTCAACATGCTCGACAACATGGAGTTCCTCAACGACCGTTATTTCACCGCTTATTTCAACTGGAGCCTTAATGGTAAACTGCTCAACAGGGTACCTCTCCTCAACAGACTCAAACTGCGTGAGTATCTCGGGTTCAAGATGATGATGGGAGGCCTATCGGACAAGAACAATCCTTTTATCTCTACCGCCGATTCCCGTCTTTTCGCTTTCCCAGTCCGTGGCGACGACAATCTGCCGACCAGAGTGATGGGTAAAAAACCGTATATGGAGTTCTCTGTGGGTATCTCCAACATCTTCAACATCCTGACCATTGAGTATGTGCGCCGTCTCAACTACCACTACCCCGATGTGAAGAAGAACGGTATCAGATTCGAAGTGAAAATCGCTTACTAAGCATAAAGACTCGGAATGGTCTGCAGGCTGAATCGTCCGACCTGTCCGAACACTTAAAATGCACTAAATGAAGATACGGATTCTATTTGTGTGCCTTGGTAATATATGCCGTTCTCCGGCAGCCGAGGGCATCTTGAAAGCCATGGTGGAGAACCAAGGTCTTCAGGATGATTTCTATATTGACTCTGCAGGCATTGGCAGTTGGCATGTCGGTGACTTGCCAGACCGTCGTATGCGGCATCATGGCATGTTGCGGGGATATGAATTCAATAGTCGTGCACGTCAGGTCACTACGTCCGACTTTCAGAAATTTGACCTTATCATCGTGATGGATGATGAGAATTATTATGACATCAAACGTTTCTGCACTATGCCCAATGATATGGTCAAGGTACATCGCATCAACGAGTATTTCGTTCGTTACCAGGGACGTCCAGATGTCCCCGACCCCTATTATGGGAGCGACAGCGACTTCAAGTTGGCGCTCGACCTCCTTGAGGACGCCTGCCAGGGAATTATCAACAAGGTAATGGCTCATTAAAAAATCCGCTCAACGCAATCGTTGAGCGGATTTTTTAATGAGCCGAATGGGGGACTCGAACCCCCGACCTATTCATTACGAATGAATTGCTCTACCAGCTGAGCCAATTCGGCCTTTGAGTTGAGGCTTATCTCAAATTCGGTGCAAAGTTATACAATAAAATCTGAACTTGGAAATCTTGACTCAAGAAAAGTTGAATAAAACAGTCCAATCGTAGATTTCCGAATAAAAAAAGAATCTCATTGGTGATTATATGGTGCGGATTGATTATATTTGCATTATTATTCACCTTTAACACATCACAAGGCCTTATGAAGATTAAGTTGAGATTTGTGCCGCTGTTTACGATAGTTTTCTTGATGTTGATAATGCCATCACTCCCTATTTATGCCCAAGGTAGCCCGACAGATGATGGTGACAACTGGATGCGTAGACTACCTGACAACACCTATGTTGCCGCAGTTTCCATACCTGGCACGCACGACACGGCCACGGGTGAGGGATTTGGTGAAGACGGTGCCATGGGTGAGGAGTATGCCCGATGTCAGGATCTCAGCATAGCAGAGCAATGGGAAGTGGGAGTCAGGGCTTTCGACCTGCGTCCGGCAGCCTTCGAAGGTTATCTCAACTGCAACCACGGGTTGATGGCCACAGCCAAGCGATTCGATGACGCTCTCATGCAGATACGCGACTTGCTGATAGCCAATCCGTCAGAGTTTGTGATTATCCACTTGCTCCACGCTTCAGACGGAGACATCACCGACGACTATAACACGCAGATACTGAAACTACTCCACAGTGACGAACTGAAAGATTATCTTGTCAATTTCAAGAAAGACTTGAAGGTAAGTGAAGTAAGAGGCAAGATGCTGATACTCAGTCGTGACAAATATGCAGGAACACCTGTCGGTGGTTTTTTTGAGAACTGGACAGGTTCAGCCGACTGGTCGTATATGACCCGTCCCACCATTATTGGAACAGGAAATAACACTTCAAAAGTCTATGTTCAGGATTACTCCGAGACATATAAGGAAGGTGACCTTGACATCAAGATTGAAGCCATGAAACGGTTGCTGAACTACGGAGCCACCCACAAGAACAAATCAAAAGCATCTTTGGTTTGGTACTTCAACTTCGCATCCGCTTATTCCCAGGTTTTCTCACTTTTTGGTTTTGAGATTTCAACAAGCGATGGTTATCGTGACAACGCATCTCACACGCATGCCGCCATGCTTGACTTTTTGTCATCAACCGAATATTTCGGTCCTACGGGTGTGGTGCTGATGGATTATGCAGGCGTTGACCAGTCGGGTGAATACAACACCCGAGGGCGTGAATTGGTGAAAGCCATCATCGCCCACAACTTCACTTATCTTGATGATATGGTGTCGGGAATACCTGCCACGAAATCAGACGACAGTGAAGGTCAGGTAGAAGCTCTCTATTCTGTTGATGGTGGAATGTTGGACGCTCCTCGTCACAATGCGGTCAACATTGTTCGCTATTCGGATGGTAAAAGTCGTAAGGTGCTTTATTGATTAGTGTTGGACTGCAGCGATGTGATGACATCCTGGATGTAGTTGAGGATGTCGTCACGTCCTTGCCGGCTTGTAGAACTGGTCACGAAATGGGGAGGCAACTCCTCCCACTGTTCTCCGAGCGCCTGAAGATATCTTCTGACAGCCAAGCCTTGTTTTTCTTTCGACAACTTGTCGGCTTTTGTGAAGACCAAAGCGAAAGGCACGCCGTTCTCTCCGAGCATGCTGATGAAGTTGATGTCGATGGGTTGTGGTTCGAGGCGAATGTCGAGCAGTACGAAAAGCAGTGTCATCTGTTGCCTCTCGAGCACATAGTGGTTGATGAGTTTTGCGAATTTGTCGCGGTCTCGCTTGCCACGCGATGCATATCCATAGCCAGGTAGGTCCACCAGATACCACTTGCCGTTGATGATGAAGTGGTTGATAAGCATGGTCTTGCCAGGCTTTGATGAGGTCATGGCCAGGTTTTTGCGTTCTGTCAGCATATTGATTAGACTTGACTTCCCCACATTGGAGCGACCGATGAAGGCGAATTCAGGTTCACTGCTCTCAGGACATAAGTCAGCCCTTGGGCTGCTTTTCACGAAATCGGCTGAGTTTATCTTCATGTTCTTTCGTCTTTTTTTGTTGGTAAAATGCCGTTCACCACATGGCATATCTTGGCATCATGGTTTATATGGAAGTTTAGGCTGGCCAAAGAGGAAGTGTTGTTTACCCCTCGATTTCGCTCAGTTCCAGCCATCGCATAGATTTCACGTCGAGTTCTTCGTTGAGTTTTGGCAGACGGCGTGAGAGTTCAGTGATTTCATCCACCGAAATCTTTCCCGACGACAATTTCTCTTCTATCATTTTCTTTTCAGCCTCCAATGCCTCTATGTCAGCCTCCAAAGAAGCCATTTCCTTACGTTCGTTGAACGTGAGTTTTGGTTTGCGTGATGTTTGTTGCCCCTGTTTGTTGTTGTTCTCCGTATTGTCTTTTCCTCGGCGCGACTCTTTGTCGGCCTTGGTTTTTTCTGCCTGCCTGCGGTCGAACTCATTCTTCCATTCTCGGTATTGGGTGTAGTTGCCAGGGAAGTCTTGTATTTCCCCTTGTCCTTTGAAGACCAGGATGTGGTCCACAATCTTGTCCATGAAGTATCGGTCGTGGCTTACTACAATGACGCACCCTTTGAAATCTTGCAGGTATTGCTCCAGGATTTGTAGGGTCACGATGTCGAGGTCGTTGGTGGGTTCGTCGAGAATCAGGAAGTTGGGATTCCGCATCAGCACCGTGCACAGGTATAGGCGGCGGCGTTCACCTCCCGACAATTTGGCTACGAGGCTGTACTGCTCCTCAGGTGAGAACAGGAAATGCTGTAAGAACTGGCTTGCTGTCAGGTGTTTGCCATTACCGATGTCGATGTACTCGGCGATTTTCCTCACGATGTCGATGACCTTGTCGCCGGGGTTGAACGTCATGCCGTCCTGGGAATAGTAGCCGAACCGTATCGTCTCGCCGATGTCGAAATGCCCTTTGTCGGGTTGTTCCAGTCCTTGTAGCAGTTTGATGAAGGTTGATTTTCCTGTGCCGTTGTTACCAATCAGTCCCATTTTCTCGTATCGCGAGAAGGTGTAGTTGAAATCCTTCAGGATGATGGTCTCTCCGTATGCCTTGTAGATGTTGACGGCCTTGAAAATCTTGCTTCCGATGTAGGTGTTCTGCATCTGCAGTCGGACGGTCTTGTTTTCCACTCGTTGCTTGGCCACTTTTTCCAGTTCGTAGAAAGCGTCTTCCCTGTATTTGGCCTTGTGGCCTCTGGCTTGAGGCATTCGTCGCATCCATTCCAACTCTGTTCGGTAGAGGTTGTTGGCCCGTGCTATCTCTTGGTTGAGGTTGTCGATGCGTTCTTGTCGTTTCTCCAGGTAGTAGGCGTAGTTTCCCCGGTAGGTGTAGAGTGTTGTGTTGTCCATCTCGATGATGGTGGAGCAGATGTTGTCGAGGAAGTATCGGTCATGAGTCACCATGAATATACTTCTCGTACTGTTGGCCAGTTGCTTCTCCAGCCATTCTATCATTTCGATGTCGAGGTGGTTGGTGGGTTCGTCAAGCACGAGCATGTCGGGCTCGGTGATGAGGATGTTGGCCAGTGCGACTCGTTTGATTTGTCCTCCCGACAGTTCGCTGATGCGTTGGTCGAAGTGGTTGATTTCCAGTCGCGACAGCACCTGTTTAATCCTTTGCTCGTATTCCCACGCTTTCAGGTGGTCCATCTCGTTGAGCAGACGTTCCAGTCCAGGGTTGCCTTCAGTCTGTATGCACTGCTCGTAGTTTCGGATGAGGTTGGTCACTTCGTTTCCATGCCAGAAACACGCCTCCATGACCGTCAGTTCAGGAGGGTATGAAGGCGACTGTTCAAGATATCCTATACGCAGGTCTTTCTTGAAGATGATGTCGCCAGTTTCATATCCTTCCTGTCCGGCGATTATGGATAGCAGGGTAGATTTGCCAGTGCCGTTCTTGGCAATTAGGCCGATGTGCTCTCTTTCGTTGACAGTAAATGAGATGTCATCGAATAGCACCCTTTCCCCGATACGTTTGGTGAGATGTATGACCTCTAAGTGCGGAACCATTTCTCAGGTTTATTCCTCTTCCTGTGGTTCTGTTTGTGTCTCGACGGCTTTAGTTTCTGCAGCCTTGCGTGGTGCTGAGCGACGGCGTTTTGTTTTTTTCTCCTCTACAGGTGCATTGGGCTTTACGCCTGCCAGTTCGGGGTCGATGAGTATGCGTCCGCAATACTCGCATACGATGATTTTCTTGCGCATACGTACGTCCAACTGCCGCTGTGGTGGAATCTTGGCGAAGCATCCACCGCAAGAGTCACGGTTCACGTAAACGATTCCCAGTCCGTTGTGGGTGTTCTTCCTGATACGTTTGAACGATGTGAGCAGACGCTCTTCGATGTTGAGTTCCAAATCCTTAGCTTTCTCACGGAGTTTTTCTTCGTCAGCCTTTGTCTCGGCAATGATGTCGTCGAGTTCGTTCTTCTTGATGTCAAGGTCCTTGCTGCGCTCCTCAAGGTTTTTCTGATTCAGTGCGATGGCATTCTCCTTCTCAGTCAGTAATTCCTGATTTTCCTTGATTCGTTTGGTGCAGAGTTCCATGTCGCTGCTCACGAATTCAATCTCACGGTTAAGCACGTCATAGTCACGGTTGCTGCGAACGGTGTCGAGTTGCTTTTTGTAGTTCTCCACCTTGCCCTTGTCTATCTCGTACGTGTTTCTGTAACTGTTGATTTCGCGACGGAGGTTGTTGGCGTCTGCTGTGGCTTTCTCAATGCGTGTGCGGAGGCCTTCAATCTCGTCCTCTAAGTCCTCCACTTCCAAGGGAAGTTCACCGCGCAGAGTCTTGATGTCGTCAATCTCTGTGAGCAGTGTCTGCAACTGGAACAATGTCTTCAGTTTGCTCTCCACCGACATGTCGGCGGGATTTTCTTTCTTTTTTGCCATAAGTCTTTGATATGTTGTTGTTTACTGTTGTTTTTTGGAATATCTGCTACTTCAATAATAGCGAATGGGGTTGGTGTCAATCTCGGTGTCGATGATTCGGAGTTGCGGAAACTGAGCGCTGAGAATCTGTCGGGTAATCTCGCGGGTGTATTGCTCGCTCTCGTAATGACCGATTTCCATGAGAAGGATGTCGTTCTCGTAGCCGAAGAAGCGGTGATAACCGATTTCGCCGGTGATGAACACATCCGCTCCCGCCTTGATGGCATCGGGAATGAGGAAGGCACCAGCACCACCGCACAGAGCCACTCGTTTCACTTGCTGTCCCGTCCACCGGTTGCTGCGTAGGCAGTCCACATGAAACGTCGTCTTCACCTGTCGAATAAAAACTTCCTTGTCCAAAGGAGATGGGAGCGTTCCGATAATGCCCGCGCCTGTATCGGTGTCGCCCGTCTTGGGCTGTAGTACAGAAGTGCCAGTCAGACCGAGTTTCTCGGCCATCTTGTTATTCACTCCGCCGTTGGCGTTGTCGAGGTTGGTATGTGCCGAGTAGATGGCAACGCCGCCTCGTATGGCTTTCATGATGGTGCGCTGGATGTAGTCGGCACCTGTGATTGACTTGCAAGGGTGGAACAGCAACGGGTGATGGCTCACAACAACGTTGCATCCTTTGCTGATGGCTTCGTCCACCACGGCCTCAGTCACATCCAAACACAATAAAACCCCTGTAGTATCTACATCCTCTGTTAATCCAATCTGCAATCCCGCATTATCGAAGCCGTCTTGCAGGGACAGAGGTGCAAAAGCT
>CACYEC010000304.1 GCA_902773225.1 uncultured Bacteroidales bacterium | reverse complement strand
CTGGTTGAACTGATAGGGAACAAATCCGTCCACCTTCATGCGCAGATAGGCTGCGAATTGTCCGAGGTTCTGCTCTGCCACTACCACCTTGGGGTATTTTTTCAGCACGTCAGATGTATTCTTGGGCAGCGGGTTGATATACTTGAAATGAGCAAGCGCCACTTTCTTTCCTGCATCCCTCATCTCGTCCATGGCGGCGTGGAGATGGCCGTAGGTGCCACCGAAACCAACAATCAGCAACTCGGCATCATCCTTGTCTCCAAGCACTTCCACATCGGGTACGTCAATCTTGTTGATTTTCTCCTGACGCAGGTGGGTCATAAGGTTGTGGTTCTCAGGGTCGGTTGATATGGCACCAGTCTTGTTGTCCTTCTCCAGCCCACCGAGGATATGCTGGAACCCTTCCGTTCCTGGTACCGCCCAATATCGTACCCCAGTTTCTGGATTGCGCTGGTAAGGCGTCCAAGTGCCCTTCATGTCGGGTGTTACATACGGCGGTTTGATGTCGGGATAGTCATTGAGGTCTGGCAGTCTGAAAGCCGCTGAGCCATTGGCGACGAAAGCGTCAGTGAGTACCACGACAGGTGTCATGTGCTCCAAGGCTATCTTCGATGCCATATAAGCTGTGTCGAAACAGTCAGTTGGGGAGATTGCTGCAAGCACAGGCATAGGCGATTCTCCATTACGTCCGAACAGTACCTGCAAGAGGTCGGTTTGCTCCGACTTGGTTGGAAGTCCTGTTGCAGGACCACCGCGTTGAACATCAAGCACCACAAGCGGTAATTCGAGAATCACGGCCAGGTTCATCGCCTCAGACTTCAGACAGATGCCAGGGCCAGAGGTGGATGTTGCGGCGAGAGCTCCAGCGAACGAAGCGCCGACGGCAGAGGAGCAACCAGCGATTTCGTCTTCACACTGTACAGTAGTGACCCCCAGCGACTTGTGTTTCGACAACTCATGCAAGATATCTGTAGCAGGTGTGATGGGGTAGGAACCGAGATATAGGCGCAGGCCAGCTTTCTCGGCTGCTGCTATCAGTCCGTATGCAGTCGCCTTGTTTCCCGTGATGTCCATATATCGACCAGGCACTTTAGTCTTGGTCTCAACCCTATACACATTATTCACACTGCTGTGGGTGTTGTGACCATAGTCGTAGCCAGCCTGTATAACCTTGATGTTAGCTTCTGCCACCCCCGGCTTCTTGGCGAACTTCTCACGAAGGAAATTGAACGCCACATCGAGGTCTCGGCTGAACAACCAGCACACCAATCCCAAGGCAAACATATTGCGGCATTTCAGTATCGATTTCAAATCCATACCCGAGTCGGCGAGACAGTCCTTCACCATTTGTGTGATTGGACATGCAATGACACGGTCGGGGTCGATGCCCATCTCAGCAATGGGGTCGTCGGTCTGGAAAGCGGCCTTCTCAAGGTCTTTCGTTTGGAACGCGTCGGTATCGATAATGATGGCGGCGTCAGCCTTGGCAAACTTATACTGTGTCTTCAAGGCGGCGGCGTTCATAGCCACCAGCACATCACATTTATCACCAGGGGTAAACACCTCTTTCGCTCCGATATGCACTTGAAAACCTGACACCCCAGTCAACGAGCCTTGCGGGGCACGAATGTCGGCGGGATAGTCGGGAAACGTACTGATACTGTTGCCCACAGTAGCGGAAATCGTCGAGAAGATGTTTCCCGCCAACTGCATTCCATCACCGGAGTCACCTGAAAAACGAACCGCAACCTGGTCCAGTTCCTTCACTTCCAATTTTTCTCCCATAACTTTAGTTAATTTTACTATTTGCCTGTATTCCGCTTCTTGTTCATAAATTGCATCGTGCGGAACACCTTATTTAAAATGTCTGTTTTATCTATACTGACCTTTTGTTGTCAAAACGCCTGCAAAATTACATATTTTTTCTTTATTATGCAATTTTATAAGGAAAAATGGTATAAAAATTGCGTTTTTGCTATTAAAACGTCAATATTTATACATTCTCCATGCACTTGTATGTACCAATTGTGTGCGCCGACAGATTCGGCGGTAAAACACCTAAAGGCTCTCGAGCATGCGCTTGAGCACCACTGTAGCCGAGATTTCACGATTGGCAGCCTCTGGGATGACCAGGCTGGTCGGTGCCTCGATGACATCGTCGGTGACAATCATATTGCGTCGAACTGGCAGGCAGTGCATGAAGAAAGCGTTGTTAGTGACAGCCATGTGTTTGGTGTCAACAGTCCACGACATATCCTTGCTGATGACCTTGCCGTAGTCGTCGGGTCGGGTCACTCCGGGACAACTCCAGTTCTTGGCATAAATGAAGTCGGCGCCCTCAAAAGCCTTCATCTGGTCGTATTCCACTTTGGCGTCACCCACGAACTTGGGGTCGAGTTCATAGCCTTCAGGATGAGTCACCACGAAATCCACATCGGCGGCATTCATCCACTGAGCGAACGAGTTTGGCACAGCCTGTGGCAATGCCTTGGGATGTGGTGCCCAACTGAGCACAACCTTCGGACGCGCATTTCGCTTGTACTCCTCGATGGTGATGAGATCAGCGAAACTTTGTAGAGGATGTACGGTCGCGCTCTCCATGAAGAACACTGGACGACCTGAATACTTGATGAACTGGTTGAGGATTTTCTCCTCGTAATCGTCGTTGCGGTTTTCGAAACGGGCGAAACTCCTCACACCAATGATGTCGCAGTAGCAGCCCATCACGGGGATAGCCTCGAGCAGATGCTCACTCTTGTCACCATCCATAATCACACCTCGTTCCGTCTCCAGTTTCCAAGCTCCTTGGTTCACGTCGAGAACAATCACGTTCATCCCCAGGTTCATGGCGGCTTTCTGAGTGCTCAGGCGGGTACGAAGGCTGTTGTTGAAGAAAATCAACATACAAGTCTTGTTCTTGCCAAGGTACTGATACTTGAATCTATCATTCTTGATTTCGAAGGCTTCTTTCAGTGCCAGACTGAGGTCGCCTATGTCTTGTACATGCTGAAATACTCTCATATTCTATGTTCTGTCTATGTTTATTTCTTTCCTTTTTTCTTCTTGCCTTCAGAGGGTTGTTCGAAGAACTTCGCCCATTCAGGCATTCCCCCAGCACGCTTACGTGAAGCCTTGACCTTCTCCTCCTCGCGACGGCGACGTCCACCTCTCTCTTCCTGCCTTCGGTCGCCACCCCGGGCACCATGTCCGCGGTTTCTTCCTCCACGTCCCTGACGACCTGTATAACCATCATCGCCACGGTTTGGACGCTGTGCGGTCTGACCTCCCTCAGACTCTGTGTCGGAGAGTTCCACATTCACTTTCCTGCCGTCGTACTCAGCGCCATTGAGTGCGGAAAGAACCAACTGTGCCTGACCTACCGGTACTTCGAAGAAAGAGAAAGTGCGCATCAAGTCGATACGTCCCATCTCCACATGCTTTCCACGAAGGCAACGGTTAACCAGCCCCATCAACTGTCGTGGTCCCATGCCGTCCATCTTGCCCAGGTTGATGAACAGACGTGAGAACCCCTCTTCCGCCACACGGCCATGCCCCTCTTTCCGACGGCCACCGCCATCGCTGTCACGGCGGCCCTCACCATCCTTGCGCTTACCACGTTCGGTAGGCACCTCTATCTCAGGTTCATTGCGGTAGTAATCGAGGAAGGTGTTGAACTCCATCGACACCATTTTCTTGATGATGTCCTCTTTCTCCATCAAGTCGAACTTACGGAAGATGGTTGGCAGGTAAGGTGCTATTTCCGCTTCATTGACCTCTACTTTCTCGATGTCGTCAATCAGTTTGTACAGTTGTTTCTCGCAAATCTGCTCTCCTGTGGGAAGTGTGGATGCCACGAATTCCTTGCCTATCTGCTTCTCAATGGACTTGACTTTGTTCTTCTCTCGGCTATGGATGATGCTGATGCTGGTACCTTGCTTGCCGGCACGGCCTGTACGTCCACTTCGGTGTGTGTAACTCTCGATGTCGTCGGGAAGACCATAGTTGATGACGTGGGTCAAGTCGTCCACATCAAGACCTCGAGCGGCGACGTCGGTGGCGACAAGGAACTGTACCCTTCGCTGGCGGAACTTCTGCATGGTCAGGTCGCGTTGCATCTGTGACAGGTCGCCATGCAAAGCCTCGGCGTTGTATCCGTCCTGTATCAATTTGTCGGCCACTTCCTGAGTCTCCACCTTAGTACGGCAGAAGATGATGGCATAGATGCTGGGATGATAGTCGGCCACACGCTTCAATGCACGATAACGGTCCTTGGCCGACACCAAATAATAGATATGGTTGACGTTCTCGGCACCCTCGTTTCGTGAACCGACAACAATCTCTTTGTATTCCCGAAGATAGTTCTTGGCAATGCGTTCAATTTCCTTGCTCATGGTAGCGGAGAACAGGAGAGTGTTTCGTTCGGCAGGAACCCCAGCAAGTATAGCGTCGATGCTCTCAGAGAAGCCCATGTCGAGCATCTCGTCTGCCTCGTCAAGCACCACGTTCTCCACCTTGTCGAGTTGAGCCACTCCACGCTCCATCAAATCGACCAGTCGTCCAGGTGTAGCCACGATGATATGCACCCCTTTCTTCAAGGCGCGTATCTGTGTCTCGATGGACGACCCCCCATAGACAGCCAGCACATGCAGGTGGTCGATGTACTTGGAGTAGTCTTTGAGGTCATCGGCGATTTGGAGGCAGAGTTCACGGGTAGGCGAGAGTACAAGAGCCTGCACAGAATTGTCTTCTATGTTGATTTTCTGCAGTAGTGGTAGTCCGTAGGCGGCAGTCTTTCCTGTTCCAGTCTGTGCAAGTGCTATCACATCGTTGTTGTTACCAAGGAGATATGGTATCACAGCCTCCTGCACTGGCATAGGCTCCACATATCCCATTTCCTTAATTGCCTGGAGTATCTCTGCCGACACGCCAAGTTCTTCAAATGTTTTCAAATCGGTTTTGTTTTTTATGATTAATGCTAATTATTATGAGTTTCCGGAGTAATGAGAATACCCGGAATATTCAGAATCCCTATTTGCCGTAGTTCAAGGCGAATTCAGTGGAGACAGAGTTGTTGAAACTCTTGCATACCTCAGTCGCGAAATCCATGCCACAACGTACCACCCTGTCCCATGTGGTCTCGTCGAGGTCGTTGAGGTCAGCCTTCAGCACCCCCTCGCGCATGAGGCCAAACACCACACCGGCATTGAAGTTGTCGCCAGCACCGATAGTGCTCACCGTCTCGATTTTCTCCACCTTGTATGATTTGTTAATATGCTTTGTAATCAGTCTGATATTGCCCCCTCCAGAAGTGCAGAGCATGTTCTTGCAATAGAACTCGACCTCCGATTTATAGATTTTCTCGGGGTCGGTTTTGGCAAACATGTTGTCGAAATCTTCCTCCGAGCCTCTCACGATGTCGGCAAACTCCATGTTCTCCAAGATGCTGGCGTAGAGTTTAAGTGCGTCGTCCTTATGTGTCTTTCTGAAATTGAAGTCGTAGTAGATGATGGCCCCACGCTCTTGCGCATAGTTGAGGAACTCGAGCACTTTGTCGCGCAGGACTGGATTGAGCACGAAGTACGACCCCATCATCACGATGTCGTCGGCATTGATAGTGGGCCACTCCACTTCAAGACGTGCCTTAGGATAATCTTTATAGAATAGGTAGTCTGCATCGTTGTCTTCGTCGAGCCAAGCCAACGAAAGCGCAGAACGTCCGTTCTTGAACCGGCACACAGCCTCAGTGCTCACATGATTGGCCTGCATGAAGTCAACAATGATATCACCCACCTTGTCAGCCCCAGTCTCAGTAATCATGGCTACTTCCTCCCCCATCCGGCCCAGCGACACAATGCCATTGAACACACTGCCACCAGGCACTGCGGCACGGGGCTGACCATCCTTGAAAATAATATCGAGTATCGTCTCGCCTATTCCTACAATCTTACGCATTTTAATCTTTTTATCCTTAAAAATATAATGTTTGTGTATAGTGTTTACATCCTGAGTTTTCCGAATAGTCGGAGAAAACGAAGTCTGTTTTGCGCTTATCCCTCAATCATGGCAGTCAATTCCTCCAGTGTGGAGGCCCTCCGCACAAACTGGTTGAAAGGTTTGTTCACCACCCCTTTCTTCTCCAGGTTGTCGAGCATCACGAACAAATCATCCCAGAATCCATTGATGTTGTAGAAAATGATGCTTTTCTGGTGCTCGCCAAAAGTATGTGAAGCCATGGCCGAGAAAGCCTCGTCGAGTGTGCCTACACTTCCTGGAAGCACCACCATGACATCGGACTCACCGATCAGCCACTCCTTTCGGTCGCTCAAACCATCTGCATAAAAGGTGATGTCAATTTGTTCGCTCACCATATTATGCTTCAGCACTTTCTGCGGAACCACACCGAAAACCCTGCCACCCGATTCTTTCACAGCCTGTGCCAGCACTTCCATCATGCCACAACGGCTACCGCCATAGACAAGTGTCTTGCCGTGAGCCCCCAGCCACTGCCCCAAACGTCGGGTCTCGTCATAATAAATCTGGTCCATCTGGCTCGACGATGCACAGAAAACTCCTATCCGTTCCTTCCTTTCTGTCTTAGTTTCTTGGTCTGTGAAAGTGTGAATGTTGTCCATAAATGATAGTTTGCTGTTTCCGTTATGAATGCTCTTGGTTTACCTTATGGCGCTAAAGCGCTTCAGTGCATAGAAATAAAGTGCAAAGTTACGAATTTTTTCTCAAAGGTGGTATATTTCAGTCATTTTTCCTTATAAAAGTTGGAGATTTGAATAAGAATCTTTATATTTGCAGATTCAGTGCCGAAAATAGCGACTGAGAGACATCTTTCAAACCTTCAAAAACCAGATTAAGATGAAGTTTACAGCACTTTGTAAAGAGATTTTCGACAAGTCGGTCAACGACTACCATGTCAATAATGATGTTGACACACCTATCAACAACCCATACCAAGAGGGAAGCATAGAGAACTATCTCTATCTGAAAAACTGGATTGACACAGTGCAATGGCACCTTGAGGACATCATCCGCGACCCCGAGATTAACCCTGTGGAAGCTCTGGCCATCAAGCGTCGCATCGACAAGAGCAACCAGGACAGGACTGACCTGGTGGAGATGGTGGACAGTTATTTCCTCACCAAATACAAGGACGTGAAGCCCGTGCCAGCCGCTACCATCAACACCGAGAGTCCCGCATGGGCCATCGACCGTCTGAGCATACTCGCCCTCAAGATTTACCACATGAGAGAACAAGTGGAAAGGGCAGAGGCAACAGAGGAGCACCGCGCCAAATGCCAAGCCAAGCTCAACGTGCTTCTGGAACAGCAAGTGGACCTCTCCACCGCCATCGACCAGTTGCTGGACGACATCGAAAACGGTCGTAAGTACATGAAAGTCTACAAGCAGATGAAAATGTACAACGACCCAAGCACCAACCCCGTTCTGTACGGTAAGAAATAAGGTCGGCTCATCATCCTCATCAATCCATCAAGCCCATTGAGTCGTTCAAACCCAATCAACTATCAACCACATCAAAGCCCATTTAGCCGTTATGAACAATCTGCTTGTTATCCGTCTATCTTCCATTGGTGACGTGGCAGCGACGACCCCCATCATCGACTCCATGGCACGGCAGTATCCCGACCTGAAAATCACGATGCTGACCGCCAAGCGTTGTACCGCGTTTTTCGACTGGATGCCCTCCAACGTATCAACCATTGGTATCAACACCGATGACTACAAGGGTATGAAAGGGCTCAACAGGCTTTACCGCGAACTTCGCGCGCAGGGATTCGATGCCGTAGCCGACCTGCACGATGTGATGAGGACTAAATACTTGAAATGGAGATTCCGCCTCGGAGGGGTCAAAGTCAGAGTTATCCACAAGGGGAGGGCGAGCAAGCACGCTCTCCTCGGTCATGGCAACACGGGCAAGCAACTACAACCTACTGTTGAACGCTACCTCGATGTGTTCCGTAAACTCGGCCTCAACATCATCCCTGATTTCATCAGCGCTTTCGACAAGAGCACAGTTGACTATGAAGTCATCGACAACATCGTGGGTAAGAAGAAAGAAGGAGAGCGATGGGTGGGCATCGCACCCTTCGCCGCTCACGAGGGTAAGATTTTCCCGCTCGACAGGATGAGTCTTGTGGCTAAAATCCTCGCAGAGCGTGGATGCAGGGTTTTCCTATTCGGTGCCGGAACCCGAGAGAACGAGATTCTCACCAAATGGGAAGGCAACGGTGTGATGAATACCGTGGGCAAGATGGGTGGATTCCACAACGAAATCCTGTTGATGTCGGAACTCGACTGCATGGTATCCATGGATTCAGCCAACATGCATTTGGCCTCGATGGTCGATGTGCCGGTTGTGTCGGTATGGGGAGCCACTCATCCCAAGGCTGGATTCCTCGGATGGAGGCAGAAGCCATCGTCTATCGTTCAACTCGACCTCAGGTGCCGGCCATGCTCCATCTACGGAAAGAAGGAGTGCAAGTATGGCGATTACCGATGCTTGGCTTATTTGCCCAAAGAGAGGATACTTCGACATGTCTACCGCATCCTCGGCATGGACGACAAACTGATGGCCGATTCGGTGGTCGACGACCGTATCTTCAATGTTGAGGACCAATGAGGCACAAGCATGACATCAACGACGGAACAATCACTTACTATCTATCACGAACATCCAACACCAGCACATGCAAGACTTTCTCTATAAAATCACTTTCGGTTTTTTCTGGGTTGTCTCACTTATGCCCCTGAGCGTCCACTATTTCTTCTCCGACTTCTTGCTCTATCCTCTGATTTACCACTTGGTCGGTTACAGGAAGAAGGTGGTGAGGGAGAATCTCAAGGGTTCATTCCCTGAGAAAACCGAGAAGGAACTGAAGGACATCGAACGCAAGTTCTACCATTTCTTCTGTGACTACATAGTGGAGAACATCAAGACCTTCTCCATGTCGAAGGAGGAGATGATGCGAAGGATGACCTTCACCAATCTCGAGGAAGCCGACCCCGGTTACGCCGAGGGAAGGGTTATCATGTTCCTGTACCTTGCCCATTACTGCGACTGGGAGTGGATTGCATCGATGCCCTACTGGTCGCCCGACCGACACATCTCGCAGATCTACCACCCACTCTACAACAAGGTGACCGACCGTATCTTCCTCCACTTGCGTGAGCAGTACGGTGGTGAGAGCATACCTATGAAAAAGACCCTCAGACGATGCATACAGATGCGGACGGAGTTCAAGAAGGTGGTGATTGGATGTATCAGCGACCAACTGCCCAAGTGGAACAGCATCCACTATTTCACCAAGTTCCTCGGACGCGACACCGCTACCTTCATCGGCACAGAGCAAATGGCGAAAAAACTCAAGGGTATCGTTTATTACGGGCGTATGTCAAGGCCTAAACGCGGTTACTACAACTGCGAACTCATCAAAATCACCCATCGTCCCGAGGACTACCCCGACTACCAACTCACCGACATTTACAGCCAGTTGCTGGAAGAGGACATCCGTCGGGAACCACACCTTTGGCTTTGGTCGCACAAACGCTGGAAACGTACCAAAGAGGAATGGGAAGAAAGGAAAAGACAAGCCAAAAACGACAAGGAAGATAAAGACGATAAGGACGAGAAAGAATAATCGTCTTGCAGTGTTAAGATGTTACACCCGCCCTTTTTATGGGCGGGTTTATTGTTTTGCCCGTTGATAGACATCCATCAACTGCCGGGCTATGGTATTTGGATGAAACATGCGCTGAGCATAACCCCTACCGTCAGAAATCTTGCTCCTGCGTGCATTATCACTGAGCGACAGCACACCTTTGATGGCATCAGCTATCTCTTCGACATTGTCTGGATTCACGAGCAAGGCCGCTTCGCCTCCAGCCTCGGGTAGCGACGACACATTGCTTGTCACCACAGGACAACCACTCAGCATAGCCTCCACCACTGGCAGGCCGAAACCCTCATAGAAAGAGGGGTATAGAAAAACTGAAGCCCGTGTGTAGAGTGCTTGCAGTTGACGGTTGTCTTTCAGGTTGCTCAACCAGCGGAAATGCTTTTCCATGCCATGTTGTGCGATGTACTGCTCCACCTCTTGCTTGTACTCACGTCCGTTGCCCACTATCACAAGAGGCAATCGCGACTCTATAGGTATCCGCTCCATTGCCTTGACAATGCCAAGCAGGTTCTTACGGCTGTTGATAGACCCCACATAGAGCATGAATTCATGAGGAAGAGCAGGTGAAAACTGACCGAGCAAGGCAAGTGCTTCTTCAGGCGACAATGGATGATAAAAGATGTCCTGCACAGGCTGATACACCACGTCTATCTTGCATTCATCCACATCATAAAAACGCATCACATCGCGCTTGGTGCTTTCGCTGATAGCGACGATGCGGTCGGCATGACGGCACGCATAGCGCATCTTGATGTCATAGATTAGCCGGTCGTGCCAATGGTACATCTGCGTAAAAGTCTTGAAAGCCACATCGTGGATGGTCACTACCGATGCCACACCAGAACGGTCGATGCCGAGGGGCAACTCATGGCTCAGACCATGAAAGACATCGATATGCTCCTTGGCCAAAACACCCGACAACAAGCAAGTGCGCCAGAGACCTCCCTTGAGAAAGGTGTCAGGCAGTTTCACTTCCACTCCCTCCATCTCAGTGAAGGGACGTGTCACCTCATTGACGCGCATGCGTGGTGTAAACAAAACATAGTCGTTCTCAGGGAACTGGTCCCTGAGAGCGACTATGTTGTTTCGACTGTAGTTGCCTAAGCCTGTGAAGTTGCAAAACAGCCGTTTGGCATCGAATCCTATTCGCATATCAGGAACGGACTATTCAAGAGTGAGTTCGTTCATGATACGCTTGCCCTTGCTGTAAGTCTCAATCACCGACAGCACATAGCGGATATCCACTCCGATGCAACGTGTAAGGCTGTTGTTGAACATGATGTCGCTGCTCAAGGCCTCGTAGTTGCCATCGAAAGCCAGGCCAATCAAACGACCTTTGCCGTCGAACATGCCACTACCAGAGTTGCCACCCGTGATGTCGTTGTTTGTCAGGAAGCAAAGGTGCATGTCGCCTGTGGTACGGTCGATATAACGGCTGCCGAACTTCTCCTTGGCCAGCCATTTCTTCACCGAGGGAATCAGGGTGTAGTCGAGGTTGTCGGGGTATTTCACGTTTTTCTCCAAGAGCGACGACGACTTGGTGTAGTAGTTATACACAAGGTCTTTCACGGGAGAGTACCCCTCGACAATACCGTAACTCATACGAAGGGTGAAGTTGGCATCGGGATAGTATTCCTTGTCCTTGTTCATCTCGCGCATGGCCTCCTCGAGATGACGCTCGTAGAGGTCGATGTCATTTTCGAAACTGCCCCGGAGTTTGAACAGAGAACCAAGCACACCATAAGAAAGCTGCATCAACGGATCCTCTGACAAATCAGAGATTTTCTCAGTCTTGGAGATGACATCGGGTTTTGTAAACGCAGACCGGCTGTACACATCCTGGAGGTAGGCGTCGTAGTCGCCACCGAACTGTTCTTTGATGGTGGTATAGAAGGCCATCAGGTAATCCTCGTTAGGCACCTTCTCGGCGTAATTCTTCAGGAGTGCGGCAAGTGTACGGCGGTCGAGGTCGAAGTCAAGGTCCTTGTAGGTTTCCTGTGCCTGCTTGTGGAACTTCTCTATAGTGCCACCGTTGAACATGGACATCAAACCCTGGAAGGAGAGCATCAGCAAGTCACTTCCAGTCAAGGTCTCTTCAAACAATGTCATCACCATGTTTTCCTCAGAAGCCTCAGCGTATTTCGCCTTCAAGGAGTCGAGCACTCCCACATACTTGGCATGAGCCACAGTGTCGCTCATAATCCATTCGTTGAGTTCCTTCTCAAAAGCCCTTTTCTCGTCAAGAACACCGAAACGCTCGATAGATTCGTTCATACCAATGGCGTTTTTCCAGTAGTTGGAGCTCTCGGCATACTTCGACGAGTACTTGATGCGTATGGCGTCGTCAGCGTTCATGGCAGCACGCCAGATGTCCTGTTTCACACCACGAACCTGTGCACGCGGAGTGTTCTCGTTGTCCATCATGTTGACGATGCCGTATGAACTCATGTACCGGCTGGTGCTGCCTGGATAACCGAAAGTCATGCAGAAGCTGCCGGCCTTGTATCCCTCGGTGGATACATGAGCGTAACTCATCGGTCGGTAAGGCACATTGTCGTCTGAGTATTCGCCGGGGAGGTTGTTTGGTTTGGCATAGATGCGGAACACGCTGAAGTCGCAAGTCTGACGTGGCCATACCCAGTTGTCGGTGTCACCACCGAACTTTCCAAGGCTCTCTGGAGGTGCGCAGACGAGCCGTACATCGTCGAAGCGCTGATAAACCGACATGTAGTACTTGCTTCCCCGATAGTAGGGCACAACCTGTGCATAAACACCATTCACGCTGTCCTTCACGGCTTCTGTCAGTTTGTCTGACTCTTCTTCTATTTTCGCCGAACGGGTATGCTCATCCATATCATCAGTGATGTTGGCAAGCACCCTGTCAGTGACATCCACAGTGCGTAGGTGGAATGACACATAGAGGTCGGGAGTGGGTATCTCGTCCTTCAGTTTCTTGGCATAGAAACCATACTTCAAGTAGTCGTGCTTAGTGGTGGAGTGGGTCTGGATGGTACCATAACCGCAATGGTGGTTGGTGAACACCAAACCGTTAGGGCTGACGACCACACCAGAACAGAAACCGCCAAACATGACGATGGCGCTGTTGAGCGATGGCTGGCCATCGCTGTAAATCTGCTCTGGGGTGAGTTCCAACCCCAATGACTGCAACACGCTGTCGGTACGGGCGGAGATGTTGCAAATCATCCACATACCCTCATCGGCCTTTGCCAGGCCGAAAAAAGCCATCATGACGATGGACATCAGAATTTTTCTCATAATCAATATCTTAATTTGAAACCTTATTTTTCTTGAAATATTTGCCTACCAGAGGCAAAGAACCAAGGGGGAAGTCTTTCTTCACCATATACGCCACAAACACGGCGATAACCAGCGTGTTGACTATTGTTGCCAGCACAACGCTCATCGAATGATTGACATAGTTCATCAGCACACAGAGAACGGCAGTCAAACCCAAATAAACCAGCATGTCCCGAAGCGGGTAGTTCACAGGATTGTACTTCTGACCTACAAAATACGATAGGAGCATGGCTATTCCGTAGCCAGCGAAACCTCCCCATGCACATGCCATATACCCGTACTTGGGGACGAAAATGACATTCACCAGCACCAAGGCCAGGCACCCAGCGCCCGAGAACACAGCTCCCCAGATGGTCTTGTCTATCAACTTATACCAGAAACTCAGGTTGAAATACACGCCCATCATGATTTCCGCTGCCATCACGATTGGAACCACCTTCAGCCCTTCCCAGTAGTCGCGTGCGATGATATGCTTGAACAAGCCTATATATCCTATCACCAAAAGATAAGCCAACAGTGTGAATACCAGGAAAAATTTCATCGCCTTGGCATACATTTCCTTGGAATTTCGGTCCTTGGCACCGGCAAAAACCATAGGTTCGTAGGCATAGCGGAAAGCCTGGGTAATCATCGCCATAATCATCGCGATTTTGCTTGCACCACCGTAGATGCCGAGTTGTTTATGCACATCATCGCCGTCATAGACGAAAGGGAAGATGATTTTGTCGGCGGTCTGGTTCAAGATACCGGCAATACCTAAAACAAGTATAGGCCATGAGTAACTGAACATCCTTCGCACCAACTGGCTGTCGAACCCGCTGCGGATGCCCATCACCTCTTTGCCCAAGGCCAGCAACAGCAAGGTAGAGGCCGTGAGGTTGATATAGAAAGTGAAACCAGGATCCTTTCCTTTGAAGCCCACAAAATAGATGATATTGAGTGTGATGAGTATCAGGATGTTCAAAAGTTTGAGGGTGGCGAACTTAATGGGTTTCTTCTGATAACGCAGGTAGCAGAAAGGGATGCAAGAGAAAGCGTCTATAGCGACAGTTGTAGCCATAGCCCATACCCAAGAAGGGTGTTCGGCATACCCCAAAAAGGATGAGACAGGACGTAAGAAAGCGAAAATCAGCGCTACAAACATGACCGACAGTCCGCCTACAGTGATGAGTGTGGTGCTATAGACTTTTCTGGGGTCCTCCTCGTCTTTGTTGGCAAAACGGAAGAAAGTGGTTTCCATGCCAAAGGTGAGCAACACCATGGCAAGAGCCGTCCAAGCATATACATTTGTGATGACTCCATATCCACCCGAGGCTGCAGGTAGTGAGAAGGTGTAGATAGGCACAAGCAAGTAGTTGATGAAACGCCCCACAATACTGCTTAAACCATAGATGGCCGTATCTTTAGCCAAAGATTTCAGATTAGCCATATTGTTATTCTTTTTTCAATAATCAACGATTGAAATTAAGAGTTAAGAACTAAGAACTAAGAAAAACAGGACAATATCCCATGGCCAACGTTCAATGGTCCATGCTCAATGGTCAATCAAACAACGTTGGCGCATAAACACTACCTGGACGCTTGCGTCCGAGATGGTTGTAAGCGAGGTCGGTCACCTCACGTCCACGTGGTGTTCGCTTGATGAAACCTTCCATAATCAGGAAAGGCTCATACACTTCTTCCACGGTGCCGGCATCCTCGCCAATAGCGGTGGCGATGGTGCTAAGCCCCACAGGTCCCCCCTTGAACTTGTCGATAATGGTGGTGAGGATTTTGTTGTCTATCTCGTCCAGTCCGAAGGTGTCGATATTGAGTGCCTCAAGTGCGAATTTGGCGATGTTGATGTCGATGCGTCCTGTTCCCTTTACTTGGGCGAAGTCACGCACTCGTCGGAGCAGTGCATTTGCGATTCGAGGTGTGCCACGACTGCGGCTGGCTATCTCCTTGGCTGCCGAAGGGTCGCATGGCACCTCCAGGAGCGCGGCGGAACGGAGGATGATGCGCGTGAGCACCGAAGCATCGTAGTACTCCAAGTGCATGTTGATGCCGAAACGTGCGCGTAAGGGTGCGGTGAGCAAACCACTGCGTGTGGTGGCACCAATCAGGGTGAATGGGTTCAGGTCCAACTGGATACTGCGTGCCGATGGTCCTTTGTCAATCAGGATGTCTATGCGGTAGTCTTCCATGGCGGAATAGAGGTATTCCTCCACCACGGGCGACAGACGGTGTATCTCGTCGATGAACAGCACATCGTTCTTTTCCAGGGAAGTGAGTATTCCGGCGAGGTCGCCAGGCTTGTCGAGCACAGGTCCCGATGTCACTTTGAACCCCACCCCCAACTCATT
>CACYEC010000303.1 GCA_902773225.1 uncultured Bacteroidales bacterium | reverse complement strand
GTCCGGTAGCTCAGCTGGATAGAGCAACAGCCTTCTAAGCTGTGGGTCTTGGGTTCGAATCCCAACCGGATCACTAAGGGATGTTTTTCAACATCCCTTTTTCTTTTTTAAGTGGTGAAAATCTGACTCTTACAGAAATCAAACGATTTACCTATCGTTACCATAAAAGGCCTATTTGGTAACACTTCTGCTACCAAAAGGTTACCAAATTGCGTTTTTGTTACCAAAATCCTTTTTATTACCATCCTTTTTCGTCTTTTTGCAAAAAAGCAGAACCACATAGAAATAAAGAAGAAACTCCCAAGGTTGGCACTGGTACACGAGTGGAGAGGCCACGCTGAAAGCGGAAATCCCCAGCCTGTTGAACTCCGAGTGTCGATGAATGGCAAACAGTCTATTTCACTAATCATCCCAAATCGAATAAAAACATATACAGAATGTATTTTGGAGAGAAAAAGTGTTTTTTTGCTGAAAAAGTATAATTGTTTATCAGAAATAATTATTACTTTTGCCAAAAGATGTAACATTTTTATTTTTCTATTATTCACTAAAAACAAAATGCGTATGAATAAAATTTTTACTCTTCTGACATTGGCTTTCATGACATTGAGTGCAAGCGCCAAGGAAGAAATTGACTTCGGTCAGTTCGCCATTTGGGACAACTGCACCATTGAAGGCAACACACTGAACATGGGCTCAGGCTATAAAGGCGGTGCCATCTACATTGGTCGTGACATGACGGAGTTCGACTATGTGTGGATTAAGTACTCGAATGCCACTGGTTCACCCAACTTCGGTATCACTTACGATGAGTGGCAATATAATGCCGATTGGGGACCAGTCTTTGCTTCCACCACTTCAGCCATGGAAGGCTCTGGTATCGTGGGCATCAAGATTGACAAGAAGACCGTCATGGTAAATGGCAATGCCGAGACCGATGGTGTAGGCAAGGGTGATGTCTATGGACAACACGTACAGCAAATCACCATCCAGGGTCAGTCTGGCACGGCTACCGTGACCGTTGAAGGCATCTATTTCGGTACAACAGCGGAATATGTCGCAGATGGTGGTGATGTTCCCATTCGTCCAGATGCAGGTGGTTCATTGACCCTTTGGGAAGGCGAACTGGTCTATAATGGTTGGGGTGTTTCATCGACTATCGACGCCAAGTATTTTGATGTGGCCGAAGTAGGCGATATCCTTTACTGCTCAGTGAAGGACGTTACAGCAGAGTACAACCCAATCTTCAAGAACATCAATGACTGGTCGGACTTCGCTGATATCCAGAACACCATTTCGAAAGACGACAACCATTTCGAGGGAATCATCGCAACTCAGAGTGCCCTCGATTTCATGAAAGCCAACGGCCTTCGTTTCCAGGGTTTAGGTTTCACCTTGACCAAGGTGGAACTGAAAGTACCAGAAGACACAGGTGTGAAAACGGTGAATACTGACGCCAACCAGAACGGCATGCGTTACAATCTCGCCGGTCAACCCGTGAATGATTCTTACAAGGGAATCGTGATTGTCAAGGGACGCAAGTACCTCCAGAAATAATCAGAGATTATCATACTAAAAAAGAGAGCACCTGCCCGAAAAACGGGCAGGTGCTCTCATTTTTATATATTCCAGAAGCATCAATAAGTGGCCACAAGGATGAAACCACCTCGAGGCAAACAGTCGATGGATTTCGGGAGTGCATTGATTTTGCTGATACGCCAAGGGCTGTCGGCTGTACCGCTATCCGCAAAGAGCGAAATGGTACGAGCACGCTGAATGAAAGCGAGGTCGAGGTCGATGGTCTTGTTGTTATCCGTTCCATTGATGCCTGCGATGTACCATGTCTTTCCACTGCGACGCGCGATTACGACATATTCTGCAGGGGAGCCCCCCACAAGACGCGTTTCATCCCATACAGCCGGCAGATTGCCGAGGAAATTCTTCACCTCTTGAGGTTGTGCAAGGAAACTCTCAGGTCGGTCTGCCAGGTGTTGGAGTCCACTTTCGAATAGCACAGTCAGCGCCAGTTCATGAGCATGGGAAGTGATGTGTGGATGTTGCGAGTCGCTGAAAGCACAAGGCGTGTAGTCCATCGGGCCAATCACATTTCGTGTGAAAGGGAGAGTGGCATTGTGTGCAGCCGCCTTGTCGGTAAAAGTTGCCACATTGTTGTACCATTCCGCGCCATAGACTCCCTCGGTGGAAAGCAGGTTAGGGTAAGTACGTTGCCATCCACGTGGAATAGTAGCGCCATGGAAATTGACGAGCAGATGGTGGCGTGCGGCACTCTCCAGCAAGTCAATGCAATAGTCCATGTTTTGCTGGTTGTCGCCACTGAAGAAGTCGATTTTCACCCCCGCCACACCTAACTTCTCGCACCAGGCAAACTCACGCTCTCGGTCCTCAGGTTTGTTCAAGCGGAACTTAGGTGTAGGAGCGCCGTCAACCCATCCCACACTTGAATTGTACCAAATCAGAGGACGCACCTTCTTCGACTTGGCGTAAGCGATGGCGTCCTCTATGGTCTTGCCATCCTTCATCTGGTCCCATTCGGCATCGATGAGTACGTATGGGAGATGGAGTGATTCGGCTAAATCCACATACTGCTTGATGATGTTGTAGTCGTTGCTGCCATGGTTATAAGCCCAGTAAACCCACGAGACCACACCAGGTTTAATCCATTTGGTGTCTTTCAGTTTGTTTGGCTCTGAAACGTCAGTGACCAATGTGGATTCCACAATCTTGTTGAGCGGTCCAGCGATGACCAGACGCCATGGTGACGGTTTATCGGTAGAGGGTGCGTTCTCCTTATCCTTCACTACCTTGAAACACTCGCCGTCGTTAAAGAGGCAAGATGCACTTTGTCCCTTTCCGATATTCGCCTCAGTGATGAGGCAATACAGTCCTTCGGACGGCTCAAGCAAAGCGGGATAGCCCCACCGATTGTTCCATCCTTCGGCCGACTTAGAGATGCCACTATAACTTGGTACAGGCTTAACCTTGTAGGTTGTGCTGAGCGGGAAGAAGCCCTCGTAGCTGTCAGTCCACTGTTGCATCCAACGTCGTGTACCCTCTGGAATGAGATATTCCGGTTCGGCAGTCGATTGTGAATTGGGTTCACTGCGGAAAGCCAGTCCGTCGTTGTAAATCCTCACGGTTATTCCTCCGTCCGTTCTGTACTCATTGGCTTCATTGACGCAATGGATGCGTTTACCACTGACCATCCTGTAATCCTCCTTCAGTTGTCGGACGAAAGTGAGATTCATCTTGCTATAGCCTTTGTGTCCCAAACAAGGAATATCGATGACAGACTTGCCATCGTAGCACAAGGTCAGTCCATTGTTTCCTAACTGTCTTACAGAAAGCCGTCCATCAGGTGAAGTACCTACAGTTGGTGTGATGACGCGGTAGTGGCCACTGAGGTGCATAAAAGCAAACAAACGCAAGAGTCCGTCATAGTAAGCGTCGAAATATCCATCTTCGAAAGGTTCGTGCTTGGCATTCCATAACGCATCCACAAACTCTCGGCTCTTCTCATGACTGCACAACAAGGAGGCAGCAGCAGTAGTAGCCACCAGTCCGATGCTGTGACGCAACTTGCGGAAGCCACCTGCTCCGAGTATTTCATTATCTTCGGGCAGTGTGCCGTCAACACGATACTGGTCCACAAATTTGTCAACACCCTGCGCATAGAAGAAGTTCTGTATGCGCTCCCCATACTGACGCTGCCACTCACCATCGGCACAACTCCACTCATAATCGAGGGTGATGTTCATCGGCACACGCCACGAGTCGTAACGGAAGTTATTCCCTCCATTACGCCGTCCACCGAATCCCTGCATCAGGGAGCCGTCATAACCACACATATCGGGATTCAGGCCAGTTTCGGGATGGATGGCTTTGTGGAGGAACTCACGGGATTTCCGAGCACACTCCATCCAATGTTCGGCACGTCCATCGTCGGCCCATTTTGCCCACACCTCATAGAAAGCAGGGATATGGTAGGAGGGGTCGGTGTAGCGCTGTCCGAATCCTTCAGGAGTGAAAGTGATGAGTTTGGTTTCCGGGTCGATGAGGAACGCCTTTTGCGGTCCTCTCTGCTGTTGTCCGAATCCTCCGAAGGCCGGGGCATTGGGGTTTTGAGGCAGTTCACGTGGTTGAATACAATCCAGGATATTACGTGCTTCAGCCTTGTAGTTGATGCCAGAGTCATTTCCCCATCTATTGGAAGCAAAGACAAGAGCCGTGATGAAGTAGAGTTCTCCATCGCTTGCTGCGCCCTCGGAATTCCTTGTGCCATCCGTCTTGAGGCTCCATGCAAAATATCCTTTGTGGGGTCCGTCCTGATGTTGCATATACTTCTTGCTCCATCTCCACAAGCGGTCGAAGATATCCTTCTCTCCCATTTGTACGGCAATCATCATTCCGTAGGACATCCCTTCGGTACGCACATCATGGTTCTTGATGTCGGAGACATAGCCCATGGAGTCTCCCACCTCAAAATAGACCTTGTCAGGGCCGTGGAACACATCGTTGAACACTTCTTTGAGTTTGGCTTCGACGGCAGTGGGTTCATACCCCATCTCCACAAACAAGTTGCGGTACTGTCCTGTTTCGAATGCGCCCTTAGTCCAAGGCTGAGCCACCGCGATTTTCCAAAGGGCCACAAGTGTGGCAATGACAACAAATCTTTTTATCATTGTAAGGCAGTCGTTTTATTGAGGAAGAATAAAGTCACCCATGTCAGAGGCTTCGGCATCCTTGTCATCGAGTTTGAAACGCATGAACTGTGGGGCCTCGTTAGTGCAAGGCTTCCATCCCAGTCCTTCACCTTCTCCGTTGGGGTCGCTGTACTTGGCGAAATTGGTCCAAGCAGTGAGCATTTTCTCCGCGAGGTCCCAGTCGCCCTTAGTCCAAGGTCTCCAGCAATGCTTGAGGCTCTTGAAAACGAACCAGAGGTCGCTACTGTGGAAAGCCCCTTTCAGTCGGTTGGTGATTTCAGGATGCTTGCCGTCGTCGGGCAGTGGCCGTGCAAATTCGTAAGCCCATGCCTTTCCGCCTTTCTCCTGACGCACCTTGCAGAACTCCGCTATGCCAGGTCCCATAGAGCCCATGTCGTTGAGTGTATATCCAATCATATATGGAACGTCGGCGATGCTTCCCTCTCTTGTTGCTTCATCAAAGGACTTGAGCGATACATACCCATCGACGATGGGGCGTTGCATCAAGAACACATCGTTCTTAGTGACCATGTTGTAGATTTGCGGCAATGTATATAGAATCTCCGTAGAAGCGGCGCGTAGTTTCTGCAGGTCAGTGAGTCCAGCCCAATCCATTACTTTCTTGGTTTCGGCCTCACTCTCAGCCAGAGTTGGATTGTATGTGAAGAACCTGTTCATTGGAGTAGCAGGTTTGGCTTCCTCCCCCTCTTTAGCAGGCACATTGATGCCTCCACCACTCATAATAACAGCCTTGTGGAACAGACCGCGTGCGAGAGGACTCTCACAGAGCGTACGTACACTTCCCGCTCCTGCGCTCTGTCCGAAGATTGTCACATTGTCGGGATCACCTCCAAACTGAGCAATATTGGCTTTTATCCACTTGAGGGACTGAATTTGGTCGAGAATGCCATAGTTGCCACTGACATGGTTAGGACTTTCAGCAGACAGTTCTGGATATGTCATGAAGCCGAAGATGCCCAATCGATAGTTGATGCTGACAAGGACAACATCCTTCGATGCCCATTCCTGTCCATCGAACTCAGGTTCGGATCCCCATCCTTCACGATAACCGCCACCATGAATCCAAAGAGCCACAGGCAGTTTCTTGTCAACCTGTCCAGGCGCCTTAGTCCAGACGTTGAGATAGAGGCAGTCCTCGCTATATGGAGCCTCGTCTCCATAGCCCCATTCCGAAGCGTAGAATCCAGGATAATGCACGGCCTGATAACCAGGATGTCCGAACTTATCGCAAATACGTATGCTGTCCCATGCCACGACCGGCTGTGGTTCTTTCCAGCGCAAATCGCCAATAGGAGGTGCGGCGTATGGTATGCCCCGATAGACAAACACACCAGGATTTTCTGCACAAACACCTTTGATTTGTCCGCCCTCTACGGTAAGGACAGGACTTTCGCATTTCTTCTCATCGGGATTGCAACCCAACAATGCCAACAATGGCAATAAGAATAACAGTCTTTTCATGTTAATAAGAGGTTATAAAGTGTTGATATTCGTAAGTTTGTCATGTTATTTCTTGGCAGAAATCGCCTCTTTGAGGAAAGCCACCATCTTGTTGAGGTTTTCTTCAGAATACATGCCCATACCATGTCCTCCTTCTGGCACGAAAGTGGCTTCGGTCTTCACCCCGGCATTCTTGAGAACCTCAAAAAATTTCTTTCCCTGACAACATGGCACCACGTTGTCTTTCTCACCATGGAAGATGATGATGGGTGGGTCGTATTTGTCCACATAAGTAGTAGCACTGAGGCTGAGATACTTATCAGGTTCGTCCGACAGTTTAGAAGCAAGAAGGACATCTTCCGGGCTTCGGTCACCCATCTGCATGTGGTCGCCACAATCCATGGCCGTGAGGTCGATTGGTCCAGACCAGTCGCAAGCAGCGTTCACCGTACTCTTTTCTTTCAAGTAATTGCCCACATTTCCTTCCAGGTCGATATTCACGGTGCCCACAGTCTCGTTCTTCGTTCCGCTGGTAGTGGCAGTGATAGAGGCAAGATGACCACCAGAAGAGAAGCCACTGGTAGCAATGAACGAAGTGTCGAACTTATATTTCTTGGCCTCTCCACGGACGAAACGTACAACGGCACGAATGTCGTGAATTTGTGCAGGCCACTGCGCATCCATGCTGGAGCGATGGTTAGGACAAACGACAGCAAAGCCATTGTCGAGAAGCGCTTTGACGATAGTGCCCAGGTCAGCTGCACCTTTGCTGTTGTTGCTGAACCAAGCGCTACCGTAAATATGAATCACGACAGGATAAGACTTGGCTTCCTGCTTAGGAAGATAGATGTCGCAAGTGTGATAAGTCTGGTCATCGCCAGCATAATTGACATCCTTCCACTGTTGAGATGTTTGTAGTTCCGCGGCTTGCTGAAAACCACCAAAACCGCCAAATTGTGCGTTTGCGTGCATAAAACTAAAGAACGCAAATACAGAAAACAAGATTGATTTCATATTGTTGATACATTTAAAAGATGAACATTCACTTGTGAAATGGCAATAAGTATAAAAATCGCAATTACGCTACAAATGTACAAAGGAATCCACATTCAATGGATTAGAAATGTATCTTTTACTTTTTAATATGATACAAAGAGGAAAACAAATCATTGAAAACATTGGAAAGTCGGGAAACAAAGAGGAGCAGGAGAAACAAGGAAAGAGAAGAAAAGGGCAATGTGGGAAGGGCACAAAAAAAGAGTCTCCCCACTGGAAAACCAATGAGGAGACTCCCAATAAGACGGCGGCGACCTACTCTCCCACTTTGCGGTGC
>CACYEC010000302.1 GCA_902773225.1 uncultured Bacteroidales bacterium | reverse complement strand
TGTATGCCTTTAGCTGGAACCAAATAAATTGCAATGCAGCATTTTATCTAATGGACTGGCATTTTGTAGATACCATGCGAAAGATACAATAACAAATATAATAATCCGTCAACCCTGTTCATTTTTTTGGACAATAACACTTAATCATATGAAATGCCCAAATTGTGGATTCGACAGAATCCTTCCAATGTACAAATTTTGTCCTAAGTGCAAACAGCCATTGAAAGCTACTACTGCAGAAGAATCAAAAAGCAGTGAGGCACAACATTCTCCGGAAACCAAACTGTTTACCGGCATCTTCTGGTCTTATCCAAAGGCTATGAAAGACCCGGGAAAATTCAAAGAGTATGCCAAAAAGAATCCGAATGACAGTGCTCGTTTGATTAACAAATGGAAGGAGCAAGGAAATGATGTCAGTGTATTAGTTGGTGATCATCCAATGAATTCATCCTCTGCAGGTGCAAATTCAAGCAAGCCAAGCCACACTGAAAAACCGATGTCAACAGCAACTCACTCATCGTCATCGTCTAAACCGGCATCCTCCGTTGAGACTAAAGCAGATGTGAATGTCCTTTCAGTTGGAAAGGATCACAAGAAGCATTATGTTTCCTGGACTATCGCACCCGGTCAGATTGCTCGCAATATATCAGCTCAAGAATTCATTGAAATGTCGGATGCTGACGGCGTGTACGTCCAGGAAGGAGTAACAGCTGTTCTTTTCATAGATGGTATAGAAGCCGCCGAGATGGAAGGTGGAGTATATACTTTTGCAACCGAAAAGACAAATAGTGACGCTCGTAAAGATAAGGAAGAGGAAGAAACTGCAATTCGTACTAAAGAAGGTCTAGTACAAAAGCTGGGGCGCATTGGTCGCAGTGTAGCTCATTTCTTCTATCATAGTCATAAGGCAATTCGGGAGGAGCGGGAAAAAGATAAAGAACACAATCAGGAACATATTCGCAGGATTACGTCCAAATCAGTCGTTTCTGTAGTACTTAAGCGAGATGGTGTTGTTAATTTCGCAATGGGCATCCGCCCTGTGACGACGGAAGACGGAGCGAGCAATCTAGAATTCACTCCATACAAAATTCGAACACAGACTCTGACCTTAGATGTGGCTGTATCTATGGAAGCCCGTATTCATGACTTCCGTGAATTCCGCACAACCTACCTAATGGATCGAAACTCTTATTCAGTTAATGATCTTTGTCTCGCTTTGAATTCTTTTATGCGAACGACACTCCAGCGAGCCATGCAAAGTTATTCAGCTGATGGAGATTTATTGCCACAGGATTTGATGATTTCTATCAGTTATGATTTGATGACACAAAGTCGGGAATTGCTACATGGAATATCTGTCAGTAACGTACTTGACATAACAACTGCAAACGAGGCATTCGATAGATTCCATACTGTTGATGAGAAACTCTTTATCACCGAAAAGGAAATAGATTATCTGAGTCGTACTAACGAGTTTAAGAACCGTCTTCAGTCAGTAGAAAACCAGCAAAAAGTAATAGAGGCGGAGACAGAACTCGAACTCCGCAAGGAACTTGACAAAATCAATAACGACCAGCTCATTCACGATGATGAAATGGAGGCATTTGTTGAGCTGGAGAAAAGTCAACAACGCATTCGGTTAGCTCAGACCGAAAATGAAGAACTTGCTGCACTTTTGAAACTTAAAGGCAATCGGCTTATTAGTGAAGATGAATTAGACGCACTTGAAACAAGCATCCGCGACAAGAAATTCGACCGTGATCAAGTGTCTGCTGAGTTCCAGTTAAGAGCTGCTAATCGAACAGAAATGTCTCGTGTTCAACTTGATTTACAGTTGCACAAGAGTAAACTTCTTGCAGAAGCAGAGTTGAATGATGTTCGTTTTGATGAATTACGTAAAGACCAAGCTCGCCAATTCCAACTCGAAGACGCAGAACAAGAACATAATCTGGCATCGGCACGCCGACAGGACGAATACCAAGATGTTCGTCGTGAGAAAGATGCAGATTTTTCAGACACTCGTCGCGAAAAGGATTTTGACTTTGAACAGCGCCGGAAGGATGCAGAATATGAGCGAACACATAGAGCGGCAAAAGATGGTCTTGGTATTGAGAAGGAGCGAAGCCAGATTGAGATGGATATGTTACGCCAAAAAGCTGAGATAGCACGCCAAAACCTGCAAGCCATGCAACAGCATGAGCAAGAGATGGCTGAAAAGAAACACAAAGAGGAATTGGCTCGTATCGCTGCCCAACAAAACATGAACGCAGAACAACTGATGGCCGCAGGAATAGCAGGTATGGACGCTGCTGCTCAAAAAGCATATGCAGAATCATTTGCTGCAGGGAAGAATAGCGAAATGTATGAACGCATGCTAAAGATGCAAGCAGAAAACAGTTCTTCCAGCCAAGCCCAACAGGCTGCAATGATGAAGCAGATGATGGAAATGATGCAGGGGGCAATGCAGACCAATGCCACTATGGCTACCAACATGGCGGCTGGTCAAGCAGCCCAACAGCAGGCTAATTTGGATGCTCTTCAGAATGTTGCTGGAGCTCGCATTGCCCAAACAGAAGCCATTAAGGATGAATATCACAGGCAGATGGAACATGAACAAAAGCGTACAGACACTGCTCAAGACAGGGCTCTTAACTACACCACCAAGATAACCCAAGAAGAGATAAAAGCAGCTGCAAAAACGGGTAAGGCGGTAAAAGACTCCAAAGAGAAAGCTCCTTACTATTTACCTGACTTTGGGGCAGATTACACATTAAAAGAAATCGGGAACCTTATACTTAATGGCACCATTGACCCAGACACAGAATTGGAAGTCAACGGAGAGACACTAACCGTTGCTGAAGTGGACGAACTTCTTCCATTCTTAGAGAAAAAATATGGTGGTGCATAATAGGAGATAGTTATGTCAAAGTTTATTCCATGCCAAAAATGCGGGCATCAATATGTCGAGGATTGGACTTGGTATGTCTGTGATACATGTGGGTATAGAATCTGCATGAATTGCTTTGGCAGTCATTCAGGTCCTGGTAATGGTTATAACATGGGAGGCAGTAAATGCAGTCAGTGTCAAACAGGCTGGCTGCATTTACAACATGGGATTCGTTCTAATGTAGAGGAATCTCGTCCTGCCAGCAAACTAGACGAGTATCTTTTGCGAGCCCGCGGTCAGAAACAAACGCCACCAAGTCCTGAAGAAAAAGCATCGGTAGAAGACCAAATGCATCACGATGAGTTTACACTGAATCGTTCTTCTAACAAAGTGGCTGATGGCATCATCTTGACTAATACTCGCCTAATTGCCAACAAGTACAATAATACCAGTTCCCAAGATGTGCTCAGACTAATTCAAGAGTTTACGGATAGGTCTTTTGACATACAAGGCTTTCAATGGGAACTGATTGATTTGGGAGCAAAAGACATGGATGGAGCTATAGACAAAGATGCGTCATGGATGGATTATGCGCAGTTACTGGCAGACTATTCCGATGGAGTTGGAATTAAGAAGTCGGCAAATACTCCTTTGTTTATAATTGGAGGAAGTGACGTCATTCCAATGCCTGACTTTTTTGCCTCAATAGGGCATGATATTAAGACGATTGAAGATTCTGATTTTCTTTATTGTTTTCCGATAGATTATCCATGGAAGAGAATTTCTGTAAAAGACGCTATCTTTAATGTCTCACGTCTCCCACTTGATTATGTTGGTAAAGGAACTCTTGATTCTACAATTGAAAAAGATTTGGGAGCATATTTCCAACGTGCACTTGATTCATTGGAATTCGGAATACCGTTTACCTATGCCATGATGACCTCAAACTCAGGAAAGACCGACAGAAATGATTGGACCTGGACGTCTGCTGATGTTATGGCAAAATTGCCACAACAACAATTAGAGAACGACGGTGTACTCACTAAGGACAATATGTTTCTTTGCCCCACATTGGATGTGCTGGGTGAAGAATATCTCAGTAATGAGAATGTAGAGCAATATCAACATTATCTTGAAAAAACGGATATGCTCTTCATTAATTTGCACGGATCACCCAATAAGAGCATGTCTGGTTATCTGGGAGCTGAGGAAAGTACTGCTTATTGGGGAATGACGATAGATCTTATGAAACAATTACAGGTTCCCATAATCAATGCTTTCCCTTGCTATGGTGCTCGATATGGCTTGTATTATTTTGACAATAACGATGGTTCTGTGTCTGATTATGAAGTATATGACCGTGAAGATTCTATGCTCCTGACAGCCTTTTATGAAAGCAAGGTGCTACTATTCACAGGTTCTTGCACCTGTAGCATGTGTAGTAATGTGATTGGAAGTGGTTCTGCTACTGACCATATTAATGAAAGTGTGAGTGCTGTGGATCTTTTGATGCCAGCAGGATACGCGGAAGCCATGCTAAAACTATATGCTTGTTACCTGATTCAGGGAGAACCAGCAGGCTATGCTCTTTTACATGCAAAGATTGATTACCTAAATTACCGTGCAAAATACGAGACTAAGGACTTGGTATTCCTTACACTTAACCAGTTCAATCTCTTCGGATGCCCTACGCTTTACCTTTCTCCTCAGGATGCCACTCGTCAGTTAAAGGAATCATTTAAGTCATTCTCTGTAAAACCTAAAGACCTTCCTGAGGTCAACTATAAAACTGAGTTTGACAGATTCGAACAGGGAATAGATGACGTGCTTAATCGTGCTCGTACGTTAGTTGATAATAATTTGAAGATATTAGATGAAAAAATACGTACACAACTCTATGGTTCACTCGGTCTTAAAGAAGATAATCTAACACGCATTGAGTCTCTTGAATATAATGGACAGCAATCGTACAACTTGACCTATTCAAAAAAGAATCAATTGTACCCTGAGTTTTATATTGTTCAAACGGACAAAGATGGTAATATTAAAGATGTTCTAGAATCAAGATAAAGGAATCGTTTATGTGTTATCCTGTTGTTAGTCTAAAATTAAATAATCAAGCATATCGTGTTCGCTTTGTTGAAGCAGAATTGCCAAAAGGCAAAAGAATGTCAATTTCTGAATTTGGCTATAATCCAAACGTCAAGAGTATTAAAATGATGCGACTGAACCTACCTGGTGAACAAGTCTTATACACTTCAACAAATCCTCGCACATCTTATGAAGAGACCATATCTCCCGAAAACTCGAACCGTCCGTTCTATCTATCTGTTTGGCTTAAAAAAAGGGAAAATCAACTTTGTTCATGTTTTATGTCTTCCTTTGATTCTTGCTCAGAAGATACCCAAAGTAATGCCTACAAGATTAAAACAGATTATCGTAATAATTTGAATTCCAAACAGGAACAGACAATTAAAGAAATAGGAAAAGTACTGGAAAAAAAATCTTCGGAGCAGAGTTTAGATATATATAAAGAATCAGCTAAACTAGCTAGTGATATCTTTAAATATGCTGATTGTATTATTACGCCTAGTGCAAGGGACAATAAGGAGGTCAATTTAACCTTTAATAAAAACTTTGCAGACGAGTCTTTAGTACTTAATCGTATTTATTACTGTAATCCGTTTCCTAATGACTGCGGTTCATTGGTATTTAGGGTTGTAAAAATTGGACTTGTTATTAGCAATAGAGTTGTATGGTATAATTGGCATGTTAAAGATAATGAATTGTTGTATACTGATTCAAATCTATTGATTAATTATGACTACAACAGAGAATCTCTCATTTACCCAAACATTATTAAACCAATTGACGATTGGCATATTGGATTCTATAATCAAAAAAAAGTTAAATTTCAAATAGAGATAGAAGAAGATAATATTTTGCACTTAGATAAAAAATAAGAATATGCCGAAAATATGTCCCAAATGCAATAAAGAGTGGCCTGATGAGTTCATGGTGTGTCCATTGGATATGACTGAATTAATTCCCAAGCCACAACAACCTGCTGGTTTTAGCTTGAATCTGGGTGATGCGAATGCCATCATGGGTGGTGTCAACATGTCTGACAATCACTCTGTGAGTAATAACACAGTCAACACTACCACAAGTAATGTTGACTCACATAATGTCATCACGAATAATATCACCCAAGTTGAGCGGGAAAAGACCCCTGAAGAGCTGAAGCACGAAAAGGAACTCGCTTTCCGTAAAGAGTGCCAGAAAGTATATAGCAATGGTATAATGACCTCTGAAGGGAAACGCAAGTTGGATGACTTGCGATACCAATTAGGGCTTGACGAGAACTCTGCCAATAAGATTCTGTCCGAGATTGCTAAACGGTCAGAGCGTAAGTCTTCCTCTTTGTCGCCTGTTCATCAGATTACTTATAACAACATCAAGACAGCCATCATTGCAAACCGTCTTGATTTGGTTGACCGTTTGATGGCTCAACTGAAAGCGATGGTTCAGCGCTATTCCGCAGAGGAGATACAGTTTACGTATTATATGCTCCAGGCAGTGCTCCATCCGAAGGAATGCACAGAAGAATATGAAAGTCATTATGAAGACAAATATTGGCAGACATTCTGGTCTTCTATAGCTTATCGCCGGTTAGGTAACATAGAAAAGTCAGAACTTTTAGTTGCTGATGTCGGTGACAAATGGACAGATACGATTCCGCAAGAGAATGTATTTGTACTTGCCTCAGTAAATGCCCTCTTAGATAAGGATATAGATACGGCAAAATCCCTTTTTGACAACATTGGCGGTGAACATTCACCATATCTTTCGAATCTTGCGACATGCTTATATACATTAATGTATGGGGATATGTTATCTCCTGAGGAATTGAAGCAAATGAAAAAAGATGGTGTGTTTTACGCAAGTAATCTATTTGCTGAAATAAACTCATATAACTTGGAGCGGAAGCGATTGAAGGAAGAAGCTGAAGCAAAACGTCTTGCCGATGAAAAGAAACGTCAGGAAGAAGCTGAACGATTAGCTGAAGAAAAGAAAAAGCAGGAAGAGGCAGAAGCCAAACGTATTGCTAAAGAGAAGAAGCGGAAGGCGGAAGCAGAATGTATTGCAGAAGAAAACACTAAACAAACTTCAGTTGTAACGAAGTTTGATTCTCAGTCAATGCTGCCTTATATCGACGAATTTGGATATTTGCGTAAACTTGACGCTTCGGAATTAGCCGAATTGAAGTCTGTCTTATTAACCGCACCCAAAAACAACTATCAAGCGCAATTTCTTCTAGGACAACTCTATGTACAGGAAAATACAAGCGCTTCGAATCTCAGGTTGGCATATGATGCTATAAAAACAGCCTCGGAACATGGAGTTTATGAAGCAGGTTCATATTTGGCATATTTCTACCTTTATGGGAAAGTCGTCACTCAGGATTTAGAAGAGGCAGAACGTCGTATCA
>CACYEC010000301.1 GCA_902773225.1 uncultured Bacteroidales bacterium | reverse complement strand
TTTTTATGGAGAATTGTTCCTGTTTCCAATTGTTTTTATTAACTTTGAACGTGAATCAACTCTTCTATGTCGAAACAAAACCATCTGCTCCTTCACGTTATGTATTATTTCTCTTTTCTCAGACTGATGAAAACGATACCAACTTCACATTTCCTTATCATAGTCTTGCTTGCAGTTTGTTCATGCGACAAGAGCCATGATGCCTTGACCGAAAAAATGAATATAGTAAAAGAGTTGGGAAACTCTTTCCCTGATTCTGCGTTAACCATGCTGGACTCCCTCCAAGACGAGGTGGACGCTTCCAACGAATACATCAGGCACAAAAACGCACTTCTGAGTATCAGGCTCAGGGACAAGGCGTATATGACCGCTACAAACGATAACGAGATAAAGCGACAGGTCAGGTATTTCGAAAAGAACGGTTCCAATGAGGACAGACAAGAGTCCTATTATTACGCAGGAAGTGTCTATCGTGACCTACAGGACACTCCAAGCGCATTGGAGTATTTCCTCAAAAGTGCGGATTGTAAGGATGATGGAAGAATAGACTCACTAATGTTGAGAAACACCTATTCACAGTTGAACTCTCTCTACTACGATGTCCAGGATTATACACATGCGCTGGAGATGGCGAGAAAAGAAATTGCTGTCGCTGATTCACTCGGGTTGCTTGATGCACGCACACTGCTGCATGAAGGTGCGGCGCTGATGCATTTGGACAGCGTGCATCAAGCTCATGAAAACTTCTGTCAAGTGATGGACCTGATCAACAAAGAGGAAACGAAAGGAAGGTACGGGACGGAAGTTGTCGCTTTGCTTCACTACTTCTCCACACTGAAAGACAAGGAGAACGCCGAAACATGTTCCAGAATTATCAGAGAAGAAAGGATTTCCATACAGAAGGATCTTTTTTGTAATTTGGGAACGTTCTTCCTAATGGAAAATAAAATGGACTCTGCACTATATTATTATCAGAAAGCACTGGATGAAGGGCCAAACATGTTTGACAAATACAACGCCGCCAGAATGCTTGTTCTTGTCCACCATCAATTAGGGAACAAGGAGAAGACAGATCAATTCGCTGGTTTATTCGTGCAAATCAACGACTCCTTGAATCTGGGCGAGAATCAAAAACTGGCGGCAACGGCCAACAACAAATACCGATATTTCAAGGATAAGGAAGCAGAATTAACGCTGAAAGCAGATAGAGAACGGTACAAGTTGTTTTCGTTTGTCATTTCCTCATTGCTCATCATCTTACTGCTTGTGGGACTCACAGTATTCAATATGGTCAACAACCGAAAACTGAAAAAGTTGATGGCAATAGATTCTGAACTGAAGAATATGCATGAGATTAACAAACGCTTGCAAGAAGAACAACAACAAGAGGAGCAAGTCCTGGATCGCACAAGACAGTTGTTGGAAAACAAAAAGCAAGAACTGCAAGCCTTGAAAGCTGATTTGGATAATGCTTCGAAAGAATTGCAAGAAACAAAGCAACAACTACAGGAAAAGATAGGTCTCAGTAAGCAGCTTCTCAAGATGGTGAACAAATCAACTCTCAAAGCAAATGCTGAATCCATCACGACAAAAGTGTATGAAGCTGCAAAGGGAACATATATAATGCAGGATAAGGACTGGAGAGATCTCTGCTGTGAAATAGATAAATTATTCCCTTCATTCCGTGAAGAAATCATTCAGCATCTTGGCAAGAAAACAACAGAACAACAAGTACATTTCTGTTATCTTCTAAAAGCAGGATTGACACAACCACAAATCCGAAATGTATTAGATATGCCCAAGTCAACGGCATGGACTTGGGCAGAAACGTACAAATGGGTGCTGGAATAGTGGCGGTGACGCTCAGTTCTCATGTCATTTTAGAAATCCCCATGTCCATGTGTTATCTCGTAGAATTCATTAGCAAGGAGAGGGCTATTATCCTTGGATTTTCCACTCGCCGATGCAACGTCGCTCGCTGTTGAAGTTCACGACTATCTTGTAGAGACGGCGCGAGTCAGCGGCGTAAGGCAAGGCGTTAGTCATAATCTCCTCCTTTTTGTTTTCACAGTGCAAGTTACAACTTTTCAGTCAAACAAATGTCATAGAGGAGAATATTTCCGAACACACCCTCAGAAAGAAGTCGAGGTACTTTTAATCCTATATTGTCTTTTATTGAACACATAAACTGCCAACACTATTAAAAGTCGATTTTCACCTGCTCAAGTGTGATAATCCTACTTATTAGGTCATTTATCTGATCTTCATCCACAACAGGATTGCCCCCTATGGATTTGAGTTTTTTGATATAATTAATAAGCTTTGCTTTAAACTCATCATCCTTGATAAGAATATAACTTATATATCGTTCAATTCAAACTTTAATGCATATTTCTTAAGAGATGCCGAAGGTGAAGGTTTCTTTACCTTCGATATATCTTTATTATTTGGATTTCTCCACTTCATATACTCATCTTTTGTCCAAAACCACTCAGTCCCTTTTTTATCAGGTACTATATAGCGCCACTCATTTTCTTCATAGTTGTTAATAGGTTTACCCATGTACAGTCCTTCATACATTTTCAGATAACCTATGATGCGCGTATTAACTGCATGTTCTTTTTCTGCACTAAGTATTTTGATATAATCTTCGAAAGGAAATCCCTTAAGCAATGTATCCTCCATCAGTTTTTTCTTTATAGATTCGTGATTATACCAATCAATCAGTTTTTTATTCTGTTCATGATGATAATAAACGGCCTGCAAAAACATGTTATTGGCTACATTGATGTTTTGTTGCAAAAACAAAGGTAACAAAAAAGGTCGGGTTCCAAGCGAGGAACTCGGCCTTAATTCGCATTACGCTCAAAATCTTTTAGCGGACACCAATAATACAGGATATGGACTTTGAAATCGTTTTAGAATCGTTTGAACGTTGGTTCAAGGGCTACCACCAGACCGACTACGACGTCACCATCATCATCCTGAGCATCCTCCTGTGCGTGACCATCATCGTGACTATCGTCATGGTCAGCATCTACACCCTCTTCTGGACCCGCATCGGCTGGTTCTTCGAGGACGTTTGACGCTGGCTGAAGCGTCGCCGCTTCATCCGCCGACTGACCTGCCCGCCTTATTGCTCGCTTATCCCCGGCTCATACTTTGACAAGGAAGGCCTCACCGACGAGGAAATCCATGAAATCATGCGCTCGACCTAAGGTCGCTTTGCTCGCAAAGAACATCATCCACCACGGCAATCCCCCGAAGTACAAGATAGTGAGAGGTGAAGGTATGGGCAAGGAAGACTCAATACCTACATCTACGACTACGCCCTCTGCAGTCGCACCGCAATGCTGAGACTGACATTTAACTTGTAAGGGATATAGACTTAGAAATCATCTACACGATATATGAGCGGCGGTTCCCCCATCGCCGCTTGTTATTTACTTCAATAGTCCATAGATTA
>CACYEC010000300.1 GCA_902773225.1 uncultured Bacteroidales bacterium | reverse complement strand
TGACAAGACCCATTTCAAAGGTCGCTGGATGAACCGAACTGACTCATGGAAGAAACAGACCGGCATGCCCGACAAAGTGGTGAAGTATATCGTGAACTGCTGCAAACTGAAGAATATGCCCGCCGATGTCGAGCAACTCGTGAAAGAATATATGTTTGAAAAATAGCAGCTCCTCTCATCGAAATGAGTTTAACTATTTCTTTTTCTGTATTGAGATTGATTGACTATTCAATAATTAGGAAAGGGAAGTCAAATCTCCTTACCATGGGTATGAGATAAGAAAACATTAGTAAGTTGAAACAAAAAATCAAGAGGCTCCGCTTGCGGATGCCAGGCCCTCGTGCTGTCGTGACGACCGTGCGAGGTGCTGCCGTAGAGAATCAGTCTATGATATTCTTTTTCTTTCATGAAAAAAACAGACATTACTTGGCAGTGTCAGCAAAGATGTGTATTTTTGTATGCTGAATCAGACATTTATCAACACAACTATAACCAATCATGAGAAAAGCAATTTTAATGCTCTGCCTCCTTCTGGCTGTATGCCCGTCGATGATGGCGCAGAAGAAAAAGAAGAAGCAACCCGCAGAACCCGAAAAGAAAGAGGTGAAACTGAATTACAAGAACGGTCTGATGAACGTGGCCAAAGACAAGGAGAACTGGTTTTTCCAGATTCCTGACTCCCTTTTGGGCCAACCCATCCTAACCGTCACCCGTTATGCCTCAACCCCTGTAAGTGCCGGCACATACGGTGGCGAGATGGCCAACAGCCAAGTGCTCTATTGGGAGAAGGTCGATAATACCAAAATGCTCCTCAGGTCAATGATGTACGATGCTGTCTCCGACCCTTCGGACACCATCGCCAAGGCCGTCCGAGTGAGCAACGAGGACCCTATCGTGGGTGCCTTCAAAATTGAAGCCACCGACAAGGACAAGAACGGACAAAAACTCTACAAACTGAACGTAGGCGGTTTCCTCAACGGCGACAACCAAGTCATCAGTCTTGACCAAAGCGGTAAGAACACTTTCGGCGTGACTGGCCTCATGGGCGACCGTTCCTATATCAAGTCCATCAACACCTACCCCATCAACACAGAGGTGAAAACCATCAAAACCTACGCTTCCAAACCTGGCAACTCACTGACCGCAGGAAGGGAGACGGGTGCAGTGACCCTGGAACTGAACATATCCTTTGTGGCACTACCCAAGGAACCCATGCAAGCCCGCTACTTCGACTCTCGAGTAGGCTATTTCACCGACGGCCATACCCTCTACAGCGACAAACAGCAGCAGGTGAAATCCATGCGTCCCATCACCCGCTGGCGACTGGAACCCAAGCAAGAGGACATCGCCAAGATGCGCCGTGGCGAACTGGTGGAACCCAAGAAACAGATTGTCTATTACATTGACCCCGCCACCCCAAAACAATGGCGCAAGTATCTTATCCAAGGTGTTGAAGACTGGAATGTGGCTTTCGAACAGGCTGGTTTCAAGAACGCCATCACCGCCAAGGAATGGCCCAACGACTCGACGATGAGTCTGGAGGACGCCCGTTTCTCCGTCATCCGCTACCTCGCCTCGCCCATTTCCAATGCCTACGGTCCTCAAGTCCACGACCCCCGCAGCGGTGAAATCATCGAGAGTCATATCGGCTGGTACCACAACGTGATGCAACTGGTGCACGACTGGTACATGATTCAGGCCGGCGCCGTGGATGAACGCGCCCGCAAGATGAAGTTCGACGACGAACTGATGGGCGAGCTCATCCGTTTCGTGAGCAGTCATGAGGTAGGTCATACCTTAGGCCTGCGTCACAACATGGGCGCGAGCAGCGCAACCCCTGTTGACAGCCTTCGCGACAAGGCTTGGGTGGAGAAGAACGGCCACACCTCCTCCATCATGGACTACGCCCGTTTCAACTACGTGGCACAGCCTGAAGACGGTATCAGCGAGGTGGGCATTTTCCCTCGCATCAACGACTACGACAAATGGGCCATCCGTTGGGGCTACAGCCCGATGTACAACGACTACATGCCTCATGATTCAGAATACAAGTACCAGTTGATGGATC
>CACYEC010000299.1 GCA_902773225.1 uncultured Bacteroidales bacterium | reverse complement strand
GCCAATGTGATGTGGTAACAGATAAAAATTATAATTGACATGAAGAAAAGCATTTGTCTATTAGGTTTCATTGGACTGGCGCTATCTCTCCCTTCGGCAGTCAGCGCGCAACGTAAGCAATCGTTTGATGAAGGGTGGCTCTTTCATCGTGGCTCGGTCATTAATGCTGAAGCGGTGAATTATGATGATTCAAGATGGCGCGAGGTCATCGTACCCCATGACTTCAGTATGGAGCCTGTGGCATACACTCACGACTATCGTGAACAGTCAGCGGAATGGCAGAACTGGCAGGTAGGACCATTCTCGAGGCTCAGCATCGGTGATTCGGACTCTGGTCAGACAATAAGTGGCTCGGGGTGGTACCGCAAGACATTCCACCTGCCTGGCAACTCTGTTGACGAGGCCATTCGGCAGAAGGTGTTCCGCCTACGCTTCGATGGTGTATATAATCAAGCCGAGGTGTGGGTAAACGGTAAGAAAGCGGCGATGAATGTCTATGGCTATGCGCCTTTTGTGGTAGACTTAAATTCCATCCTCAGCGACAAATCGAATCGCAATCCTCAGGACGAGCATTTGGTCACCATCGCTGTCAGAACCGTTAGCGAAGGACTGAACAGCCGTTGGTATGCTGGCAGTGGCATCTACCGCCATGTGTGGTTGGAGATGACAGACCACTTGCATTTGGACGAATGGGACACGTATGTAGATGCTTCGGTGGTTGAGGGAAAAAGTGCAAAAGTCAAGGTGACTGCAAAGGTCTTCAACGAGGACTCCACACCGACTAACGGCGAGATGAAAGTGGAGATAGTCGATGCGAATGGACATGTGGTTGCCACCACCAACAAACCCATCAATGAAGCTGTTGTCGCCACTGAACTTACCGTGAAATCACCACGTCTATGGTCGGTCGATTCGCCTTACCGATATACCGCGCGTATCAGCCTGCATACTGCCGCTGGCGAGCAAGAAGCCTTGGTCATACCCTTCGGCATCCGTACCATTTCGTTTTCTGCCGACAAAGGGTTCCTGCTCAATGGCAAACCGACGAAACTACGTGGCGGTTGCGTTCACCACGACAATGGTCTGCTTGGAACTGCCGCCATCGACCGTGCTGAAGTACGCAAGGCAGAACTGCTGAAGGCACAGGGCTACAATGCGGTTCGCACCAGTCATAACCTGCCTTCTGAGGCTTTCCTCTATGCCTGCGACAGTCTCGGCCTGCTGGTCATCGACGAGTGTTTCGACCAATGGGAAGAGTCCAAGCGGCGAGATGACTACAGTAATTATTTCTCGAAGGAAAAGCAGACCATCATTGACGGAAAGCCTGTTGGCATGGGCATTACCAATTTTGAATACGATGCAGCGCTGATGGTGCGCCGCGACCGCAACCACCCCTCTGTCATCATGTGGAGCATAGGCAATGAGATAGCCCAACGTTCCGACGTGCCACGAGGCAAGGAGATAGCCGACGCCATCACCCGCGCCATCAAACAGGAGGACACCACTCGCCCAACGACCCTCGCCGTGAACGACTACTGGGACCGTCAGCCACAGAAGATGACTTGGGAGAAGGATTCTCCAAGAGCCTTTGAACTGGTTGAGGTGGGCGGCTATAACTATGAGACACGCCGCTACGAGAGCGACCACGAGAAGTTCCCGCAGCGCATCATGTACGGTTCGGAAACTTATCCCAACGCCGTGGCCGCCAATTGGAGCGTCATCAATCGTCACCCCTATATCATTGGCGACTTCGTGTGGACTGCCATTGACTATATCGGCGAGGCGGGTCTTGGTCACGCCCTTGAACGCAGCGACAGAGGACGATGGATACAGTTGCTTGCCTGGCCGTGGTTCAACGCATGGTGTGGCGACATCGACCTCACGGGTGCGAAGAAGCCCCAGTCCTACTACCGTGATGTTGTGTGGGGTGAGCGACAGATAGCCATGGCCGTGCGTCCTTCGGTGACAGACGGAGAGTATGAGGATGCGTTAGGCTGGTGCTGGACGGCAGAAGAGAACCATTGGAACTGGCACGACCGCGCCTACTACGACGGTCCGAATGCGTGTGGCTATCTGCCTGTTGACATCCGTCCGGAGAAGTACGACAACGCCACGCTGAAAACTGGAGTCGTCCACGACGTGAACGGTCATCGCAGTGATTCCTTGCGTGTGAATGTCTATACGCGTGAGCCTCGCGTTCGCTTGTCAGTCAACGGTCGTGTCATTGGCGAACAGGATGTCAATCCAGAGACCTATACCGCTACTTTCCGCGTGGCTTACGAGCCAGGCGAACTGAAGGCAGAAACCGTGAAGGGAAAACGCGCAGAGGTGTCGTTCCATACGGCTGGTGCCCCGGCTGCCATACAGTTTGTACCTGTGAACAGTGGACGTCCCGCAGACAACTCCGTCATTTCGTCCTCGCACAACGACCTCGCTTACGTCTATCTCAGGGTAGTGGATGCCGAAGGCAATCTCTGCCCAACAGCCGAGATACCCCTTGACATCAAGACCTCTGGCGCCCGCCATATCGCTGTTGCTGGTACAGGCCATCCCTACGACCTCCGCTCCTTCCGCTCTTTGAAGCCTACTACCTTCCGTGGCCAGGCTCTCCTGATTATCCAGCCCCAAGAAGAAAAGGGTGTGGTCAACATCACCGCTTCCTCGCAAAAACTCAATACGCAGGGAAGGTTCAGCGTTGTAATGGAGTGATGGGTGATAGCAGTTCTTCCACTTTCCATTTCCCGATTTGACTGAAGCTGATTTATAAAATATTTATAACACTTAAACACATAGAAAACATGACTTATCAACCTAAACATCTATGCCACTCCGCATTGTTGCGGAGCGGTTGGAGGTCAGCCCTCCTCTTGGTTCTTGTAAGTTTGCTACCCCTTGTAACCTCATGCTCTGACGATGATACTGACGATGTGCCTCACTGCCAAGCCGTCATCACATCATATAACGAATTCGGCGCGGCAATGTTGGATATCACAGAAGCAGACATGACTAAGGCAGGATTCTCACTCGGCGACGTCATCAGCATCACCGTTGACAACAGGGAAATCGTCATGCCTTACTATGACGGCTTCTATACCCCCAATGGAGAATACCTGTGTGTGGCTTACCCCACCTATCCAAGCATCTGCTTTACAGCCAACAACGTAGGACTGCCAGAAGAATTCACAGGACTGGAGGGACATACCGTCACCATCAGAATGCGGGCTAAGGGGGCCAGACTCAACGTACAACAGGCCCTGAGCATGAAATATGACAACGACCGCGATAAGTATTCCCTGTTCTCCGATGAGGAGTTTGCCAATGCACGCGCTGTGAGCGCTGGCAACATCGCAAGCGGCATTCTTTACCGTTGTTCATCGCCATTCTGCAACGACATCAACCGTGCCTTCTACGTATCGGAATATCTGCGACGCGAAAACGTCAAGACTGTGCTCAATCTCGCCGACACAGAGGAGAAAATGTTGTCCTACGACCTACCTCCCTACAGTCGTGCACTTTGGGAGGGAGGCAACGTGATACTATGCCCACTGAAGGCAGACCCTACGGCAGAAGACTACAACAACCGGCTGATAGAGGCGCTAAAGGAACTCCCGTCACGTCCAGCTCCCTATGTCGTGCATTGCATGGAGGGAAAGGACCGCACCGGATATGTGTGCGCATTGCTTGAGGG
>CACYEC010000298.1 GCA_902773225.1 uncultured Bacteroidales bacterium | reverse complement strand
TATTTGTTTACACTTCAGCAAGGAATCTCAAAGAACCAACTGAAAGAGATGGCGGATGAGAACGTCAAGCTTGTTGTCCATGAATCCCATGTTGATAGTTATCCTGAGGAGTATCGTGAAAGTCTCAATACTTTAAATGGATTTATCGAGATTGTCAAAGAGAAACAGGAAAGAACACCAAAGTATTTTCTTATATAGTAGACTATTATCGCCTAAAAGAGTATGATTCATCTACCGGCCAAATTAGAACCAGTTGGGAGCCCACAAATGCCGATGGCAGCAGAAGAAGCGTGAAACGGCATATTAGCGTTGCTAATAAGCAAAAAAGTGGCTTTAAATTTATTAAAATACGTTTTTATCTACTGTCAATTCCTAATTATTTTGTATCTTTGCACCAGAAATGAAAAAAGGGAGAAAAGATAATGTACGCGTGAGTCTGCGAGTCTTTGAGGGGTTTGCTGGCTATGGTGGTGCATCTTTCGCATTGCGACGTTTGAAACGCAGAGGATTCCTTGATTACAAGACAATTGGCTTTTCAGAAACGGATCCCAAGGCCATCGAGTTATACAAGACCAATTTTCCCAGAGTTAAGAGCCTTGGAGACATCAAAAAAATAAAAGTAGAGAAACTGCCAGACTTTAATTTATTCACCGGAGGCTTCCCTTGCCAGCCATTTTCAACAGCAGGCTGTAGAGAAGGCGAAGAGGATGATAGAGGAACGTTGTTTGGTGAAATAATCAGGATTTGTGAAGCAAAGAGACCTCAGTATATCTTTTTGGAGAATGTACAGGGATTGACAAGTGGCAAACTTCGTCCCACCTTTGAAAAGATAATGTATGAACTAAAGCGTATTGGCTACGATTGTCAATATAGACTTATCAATTCAAAGGACTACGGCATTCCACAAAATCGTTTACGTCTTTGGATTTTTGGCACTCGTGGTACTTTGCCAGATGGTTTTGAGCTGACCCCACCCAAGAAAAAACTACGTCGTAAACTGAAAGACTTTTTGGATGAGCACCCAGACGAGAGCCTTTATCGCACCCCACAACAGATGGCCCACATTCATGAGATACACCATAATGATGTCTTTGACGTACCAGAACCTCTCTGTTATGACTATTACAATCGAAAGGTTAGGACGGATGGTATATGTATGACAGTCACCCCTCCACAGCATAATGTGGTCCGCATTGTAGAGCCTATGGTGAACGGGCAGGAGCGTTTTCGCAAATTGACTATTGATGAGCACTACCGTCTGATGGGCTTTAGAATTGACAAACGTGGACGCGAAATCAAGTATCCTCCTAATCAGACATATTCAGAACTTGGCTTTAGGGCTGGAAACGGATGGGACATCAATTTGGTAACCATCCTTTTGGAACACATATTTTCTCAATTGTAGCGAATGTAACACGCTCGTTAGTTCGTATTTTAGCACAAATACGCTCTATGGTTCGTAAAAATGACAAAATACGAACTGTAGAGCAATAATATTTCGTATTTAATCCATATCTTTGCGCCATAACTCAATTATTATTCATATGGACATTAACAAAAAGTTCGCAAAAGCTATTTTGGTTTTACGTCGTAATAACGATGTAAAACTCACTCAAAAAGAAGTGGCTGACGAAGCCGACATTAGTCCACGACACTACCAATATTTGGAGTCGGGAGATAAGAAGCCTATGCTTGAGACGGTTGATAAAATAGCTCATGCATTTGGTATGAAACTATCTGATTTGTGTAAATTAATTGAAGAAACGGATTAAAAAAGATTATTATGGAATTAAACTTGAAAGATTTCGCAAGAGACTTTACAGACCTTACTAAACAGACGGCTGTTGAGAACGACACTTCTGTAGAGCAGCAGTTCACAGAAGACGTGTTGGAGTATATCAGGGAAGAAGGTGCTGCCGTAAGCCCAGAGTTGTTCTATTGTGTTAATAAAGACTGTACTCGACCTACTGAAGCAGACTATTACAAAATTAATGCTTTTGACTATTCCGAGTCAGCAGGCATACTTGACCTCTTTATTACTATTTATATCGAAGCAGAAGGTCTTGCAGAATTGACCAAAAATCGTATTGAGCAGGCCCATAACGCTTTAGCGCATTTTCTTACCAAATGCGTAAAGGATGATAAGATGTTTCAGAAATACCTTGCTGAAGATCCTGAGGTTGCGGAGGTTGTAGGAACTATCAATGAAGAGTTCAAGAATAAAAATGTTTCTCTTATTCGTTTCTTTGTTCTCTCTAACGGCCACCTGAAAGTTGATTACAATTCACCGTCAGAAATCAAAATAGGTGAAACGGAGTATGATTTCGAATTCAACATTTGGGATATTAGTGCTATTAGAAATAGTGAAATTGCTTCTCAGAAAGACGGTGCTATAAACATTGATTTTGAGACAGAATATGCAAATAGTATTCAGTGTCTGGAAATGAGTGAGAATGGAGGGGTGAAATCTTATTTGGCCATTATGCCTGCAGTTATATTAGCAAGGGTTTATAAACAATACAAGACGCGTCTCCTGAATCAAAATGTCAGGAATTATTTGGGAGGTACCATTAAGGTAAATAAGGGGATGGCTAAGACTCTGCGCGAAGATCCTGCAATGTTCTTTGCCTACAACAATGGCATATCTAGTACTGCTACTGATGTGAGGCTGCGTGAGGAAGGTGGAAGAATCTATATTACCAATGTTACTAACTGGCAGATTGTAAATGGAGGTCAGACTACAAATACTATATATAGTATGTATAGCAGAAATTTTGACCTTAAAAATGCATATGTGACGCTTAAAATTTCTGAAATCAATTTTGAGGAAGAGAAAAAGAAAAGTCAGGCCATATCTGATATCGCTCGTTATGCAAACTCTCAGACTCAAATTAAAGAATCAGATTTGGCTGCAAACATTGAATATATGCTAAGACTCGACGAGATTTCCAAGTCTGAATGGACACCAGCCAACTCTGCCAGAAAAAACACTCAGTGGTTCTTTGAACGTATGCGTGGTCAGTATGATAATGCAAAAGGTGAGCCTCGTACAAAAAAAGCAAAAGATTTCGTCGCCCAGCATCCTCGCAAGCAACGTTTCACTAAAACGGATATTGCAAAGTGGGAAATGGCATGGGATATGCGTCCAGACATTGCTAGTAAGGGTGGTGAGCAAAGTTTTGATTTCTTCCATAAAACACAATTGAAGGTTGATAATATTGTTGCAGATAGGAACTATTTCCATCACCTGATAGCAAAAGCCATCATATATCAAAGCATCGGTAATATATGTAAACAAAACGGCATAAAGGGATATATCAACATTATCTGCAACTATGTACTGTCCACCCTTGCGTGGAAATCGAGGGGTAATCTTGACTTGGATTACGTATGGAACCATCAGGAGATTCATCCATCTCTACGTGCAACGATAGAACAGGCTGCAGACATCGTTAACAAATATAACATGAAATTGGGACAAGAAGGACTGAATCCATCAGTAAAGGCTAAACGAGACACATTCTGGAAAGATATAACTTTGAGGATGGTTGCTTTGCCTGAACTTGACAAGGCTCTGCTTGCTGTTAACGAAGAGGAACTGACAGCTGAAAGTCAGGCTAAGATAGAACAATTTGAGAAGCTTCCTTCAGATACATGGCGGCAGTTGGCTATATGGGGCAAGGATGCGAAGAAACTATCCCTGCTTGAACGTAAGAAATTGGATCATGCCTACGCACTATCCAATGCCGACAAGAAGCTGCCATTCAATATCATAACTGACGTAATGGACATATACAAGAAATCTCAAGATTTAGGTTATACACCACAAGCAACATTGTTTGATGGAGAATAGCGAATGTCACAGGATGTCACATGGACGGGTACCTGCCACTCTTTGTCTGACAATCTTGCGGTCACAATTTGTGACCGCAAGATTGTAATCATCTGTAAATGAATACATATCAGTAATCCATGTTATCCCATTTTGTCGGAATTGGAGGTCACTATTTGTGACATCCAAATGTTTCATTCTTGATGTCATCACAAATATATGCGGAGGGTGAACTGAACATCGTTCAAGATCGAAAAATACGACCTTGAACGACACCATTCGTCTGGAGGTACGAGTAGAGAATGAGATAGTATGGCGACTCAACAGCAGATGGCCGATTTGTTTAAAGCCACCGAGCAGAATGTCAGTTTGCATATCAATAACATCTTTGAAGAAGGAGAGCTAGCAGAAGACTCAGTTATTTCCAAAATGGAAACAACTGATAATAAGAGTGCCAAGCAACTGGTCACAATTTGTGACCAGTTGCTGTGTCTCATTATCCACTTTTTAGAATAATTACAACACTATATTAAAAAGAATGTGTATATTTGCAGAAAGATAAGGAAGATGACACGCAAGATATACGTAGCAAGTAGCTGGCGCAACACTTTCTATCCTGAAGTGGTGGCCAGGTTAAGGGAGGCAGGACATGATGTCTATGACTTCCGCAATCCTCCATCTGGTGATCCTGGGTTTAAGTGGAGCGGCGTGAGTGAGGATTACATGGAGTGGACGCCGCAGCAGTACCGCGATATGTTGCATCACCCCAAAGCGGAGCGACAGTTCCAGAACGATATTGAGGCGATGGAGGCGTGTGATGTTTGCGTATTGGTTTTACCCTGTGGACGCAGTGCTCACACAGAGGCAGGATGGTTCGCAGGAAAAGGAAAGCTCACTATCGCCTATATCCCTGAAAAACAAGAGCCGGAACTGATGTATAAGCTGTTCGATGCTGTCTGCTGCTCAATAGAAGAACCGATAGATGCTTTGAAGTAATATGGATAAACTCACTCCAGAACAACGATCAGACAAGGCTGCGGTTAAGCAAGAGCAGAACGATGCTGGCATCAGCTTTGCCGAGCGTGAGCAGGCTCAGCGACACGCTAACATGGCGGCTATTCGTGGTAAAGACACGAAGCCGGAAATGATTGTGCGTCGTGGGTTGTGGAAGAGAGGGTTCAGATACAGACTAAACCACATGCGACTGCCGGGGCATCCTTATCTGGTGCTGAGGAAGTATCGCACGTGCATCTTCGTGAACGGGTGCTTTTGGCATGGCCACGGAGTAACATTAAACATTAAAGATGAAACATTAAACATTGAGAATTCGGAGTGCTGTAAGATTCCGAAGACGAAC
>CACYEC010000297.1 GCA_902773225.1 uncultured Bacteroidales bacterium | reverse complement strand
TCCCAGAAGAAGAAAGCGAAGAACGTACTATAGTATCTTTACGTAATCGCCGTGTCTCCGTATTAGGAGATAAAAAACAAGATGATGAGGAAGAGTCAATCTGGCCCTCTACAAATATCACAGAAAGGGTTAAGATGACTAAGGCTAATGGACGTACTTCTATTCTAGAAACGCTTCCAGGTAGACGTAAGAAAAAGAAGTCTAAAGGGAAGAAATTGGCATCAAACGAAACAAACCTTGGTCCCAGTGTTACGCCAATAGAAACTGAGCCTACGCCAACTCCTCCTGACCCTCCCGTACCTGTTCCGTCAGGTCCACATCCAGAGCCTCCTACTCCAACACCTCCCTTTGGAATACCTGAAGCGCCAGATAGTCCTGTAGTTAGTGGTGAAGGTATTATTGAAGGAAACTCTGATGAAATAGAAGATAGCGGAGTCCGTATGCGTGAAATAAAGTTAGACGGAAGAAACCGTCATCTCATACCACTTCATGATGGCGAGTTTGCTTGTAAGCTTGTCCTTACAGTTCCGCGCGATTTCGAAAACTGTCGTATAGAATTGTTCGTACAAGGTGTCACAGGCCAGATACCGCTATCCCTAAATCGCGTATCAGACAATTGTAAGATTGCTGGTATGGATTATAATGAGATTACGGGCTTTAATTTGGCGGCAGGCAATAATACAATAAAATTTACTCCTGTGGAGAGTGTCAAGAATTATACTTTAATTATTAAGGCTTATGGAAATTAGAGAGAATGCGACTTACCCATATCCAATATGGGGATTGCCTAATGATGACTTCAATGGGCCAGAGCCTGACGGCACTCATAAAATGAATCTTGATGCAAGTTCTAATGAATTTGTTCTTGATTATACTGTGACTGTCGAGAATGAAGGGATAAAGCGTTTGATTTCTGAAGAAAAGGCGACTTATAAATGTATCGTTGAGTGTGTTCAAACTTATTACCTGCAAATGAAAGAATCATCTTCTCCAGAATTTCAAGTCAGAATACCAGCGGAAAAAGTACATAAGCGTCTTTTAGTTAAAGTTCTTGTTATCGCTACGACGGATATCAACGGTTGCAATTATCTAGATGTGAATGAGATTTATGAAGGGGCTGTTGACTATCCTAAAGGAGGAATTATTGCCTACATAGATAGCATAAATTTTGATTTGCAACAAAAAGACAATGATACAGATTTGAGTAAAATCTTTAGAACAAAGGCTGCTGACGTTTCAAGAGTTGAGTACTCTGTTGATGGTGAAAGAGTGGTGATAAAGTATCCCAAAAGTTCTAAGATGGAATTTGAATGTGTCGAAAGTACATGCCCGGCTGTAGTTGAGGCAGCATTTGTATTCCCAGCTTTGATATATGCTTTAAGTGTTTTGTCACAACATTATCGTTCAGATAGGGATTGGGTATATTACCTTAGGAACATTGTGGATGACTACTGCTCCAAAATTGACATGCCTGTTCCTGAAGATTACAAGTTGGAATTAGACGAGATATATGATATTGTGAATGCTTCTTTATCGAATGTACATGTAATGCTTTTGGAAGAAACCAAAAAGGTAATTGACCAGGCAATGGAGGATTAAATTATGAAACAGCGGATATTTACACCACAATTCTGTGAGGATTTGGAAGCAAATATAAACGAGAATCTCGATAAATACAATAATCCAGAATTTTCCTGGGAAGATGAAGCAAAATCTCAAGATGCTATAAGAGAACTTAGTTTCGAGCAGCCAGACCTTTCTGGTATGATGGAATATGCTGACAACAGTTTGGCGGCAAATGACTTTTATGCAGGCAAGATTTTGTTTGAAAGCTATGAGAATCTGACTCCACTACATGCTGCACAGTCACATTTCTGGCAGTATTTGTCACATGTTGTTCTATATAAATACATGTGTACGAGATGGACAAAAGACGATGGTACACAGCTTACTTACAACAATGTAAAGGAACACTGGTTCTATGGTCAGGGACGTATTCGTAACTGGCTTGAGGGTTTGTACTGGTCGTTCAAGTGTAGTGCAATAAAACAAGAAGATGGCACATACGATTATACCTATACACAGTTTCTTTTCTCCATACAGAAACTGCGAGATAGAGGTATAGGCGCAGCTACTTATGTGATGAGTAATCCTGCTGCCATACGAGGCATCCTGAAATTCTATATGGATGAATTGAGGAAAAAAGATTCTGATCCAGATTCCTCAGTATTCGATAAGCACTTTGAGTATCGTACAGATAAGTGCATTCAGCTAATCAATAAGCTTGGTGGTGTTATAGACATTGGTGCCTATTCTGAGGAGGATTTCTACAAATTCCTTGATGATAATCGCGAATACATCAAGAGTGTTGGTGACAGGAAGAAAGAGAAAAAGGAGCGTGACGAAGTAATGGCAGCAGCAGGCATCGCTCCCAAGAAAAAGAAGAAGCATAAAAAGAACAAGAAGCGTAAGAAAAGATAATATATGGCAGAAAGAAAAGAGTTC
>CACYEC010000296.1 GCA_902773225.1 uncultured Bacteroidales bacterium | reverse complement strand
TTCTGTTGCTTTGTTGATGAGTGTCTCATACATGTCTTTTTCCACCCAGTCATCAGAATCACATTGAATAATGTAATCTCCCTTAGCCTCCTTTATTCCAGTTAATCGGGTACAAGCCAAACCCTTGTTAGATGAGTGATGTATAATGCGAACCTGGTCTTTTCTTTCACTGAAACACGACACGACTTCTTCGATGAGATTCACCGAATTATCGGTTGAGCAGTCGTTAACAAAGATGAACTCGATACCAGTTTTCAATGTTTGTGACATTAAAGATTCCACACACCTCTTAATATAAGGTTCAACGTTATAAACCGGTATTACTACAGAAACATTTATTCTCATTTGATAGGTCTGCATATAATTGATGTAATAAACAAGTTCACTCATTCAACGAATGATGACGCATACTTTTTAAGATGCTCGCCAAACGATACAGAACCTTATAGATGAAACCGCAAAAGGGTACTTCTTGGATTTCCGCTAAAGAAACAGCCTTGGGAATGTCACATAAAATTCTTTTAGGAATCAGTTCTTCTAAATAGACAATTTCAGAACTATAAGTCCTTTTAGAGGAAAGTCCATCTGGTTGCATGGCAGCGACAGCCAAATCTAAATGTTTATATGAAGCCCCACCTATGATGATGGATTTTATGTAAAACAGCCAATCAGCCGAGACAGAAACCTTCTCATTGTAATAGCCATATTTATCAAATGCGGTTCTTTTAATGAATGATGCCTGGTGAGGCAGGGTATGAATCCAGAAATCACAGATTGTCAGATTCTGCTTAGACATGGACTTTATTCTCCGTAAGCCTGATTCCGTTTCATACATAATATCTCCATATATGATATCTTCATCCCCTGGATATTCATAGAACTTAGATATCACATCAGATTCGCATAAGTAATCACCAGAATTCAAGAACAATAAGAAATCTCCGTTAGCAGCCTTTATGCCTTTATTCATGGCATCATAAATGCCAGAATCAGGTTCGCTTTTCCAGTAAGTAATCAGGGACTCGTTTTTCCTTAATACTTCCACGCTTCCATCCGTTGAACCACCATCGATCACACACCACTCAAAGTCCTTGGTTGATTGGTTGGAAATGCTTTCCAATGTCTTCTCCAGGCCTTTGCAATTGTTGTAATTAATTGTGATGATAGATAATCTCATATCCTTCTTGTTTTATTAGGAATGATTAATGAATTTCCAGAAATACTTGTGGATTAACCCCAAAACACATGACGCGGCAATGATGACCAAAAGTAAAACGCATGTAGCGAGAACAGGATTCTCTCCGAAATCCTTAAAATTCCAGATGAAAAGGCATTGGGCAATATAGACCTCAAGCGAATACTTTCCTACCAGAATGAGGAATTTCTTTCCCCAGAGTCTCATGTCACAAAGGGATGCAAAAAGAATAATCACAGGACATGCGAGAAACGCACTGTCTATAATTTTAGTGAAACTAATCAAAGTGAGTGGGATACAAATGCCGGCAAGTTTTGTGATTTCCTTTTTTTGCTCGGCCAGATATACGACAATACCTAAAAGAATCATTCCTATTCTTGGAAGTGTCAAGGTAAAGATAAATGGGTAAAAAACAGGAATGAAAATCAAGAACGAAGGGATGATTACGGCTATTGCCACCCAAATTGTTCCCCTGTCATATAACCATGAAGTAACTTTGTAGATGATAGGGAAACAAATATACATAAGGGAGAGAAAGGGTACAAACCAATCCGCGAACACGGTTCCGCCAAAAAACAAGGCCAGTCCGGTCGCATGCCCTAACATGTCAATCAGAAAAGTGCTTCTGAATGGCGTAGTGACAAAATAAGAGACTATCATGAAAATGAGCATGGTGGGATACAGCCTTTTCACACGGTTTACATAAAATTGCTTCAGCGTGTTTTTGTTGAATGAATAACAACACCCATAGGCAGAAAGGAAAATGAATATATTCACTCCAAGATATCCTTTTGTAAACACATACCCCAATAATTTGTTTAAGGAATCGTTTGAACTATTCACGTTATGACAATGTAAGAAAAGGATAATCAATGTCGCTATCCCCATCCAATATAGACTATGCTCTCTGTTAATCAATTGTTTATTCATCACTCTAAAAATAGGCGCTTGGTTATTGGTTTCATTGCGCAAGTTACAACTATTTTGACGATTATGGGATATCATTCCAGACTTTTTGCACTACGTGTTTGAATTTAGGTCGTAGTCATTGATGAACACGTATAATGACATTATCACCATTCAATTATCTGTAAGGATAGTGTGAGCATGTTTGCCTGATTTTCTCCAGAAATAAAAAAATATTCTGAATAGCCACAAGAAAAACTTATTTCCCTTCATTGCGCTGACCATCTCGTAATTCTCAAGATGGAAGTCCAGCAATTTCTGAGAAAGAGTCAGAATGGGTCTTTCTTGAAGAACCTGTTTTCTTTCTTTTGCATTTTCTTCTCTTCTCACGTTACTAATGCCATTTGGATCAAACAAAGTCACGACTAAAGGCAGATATTTCACCGTAGCCCTTCCCAGTAATAAGGAATCAAGCATGTGCACCCAGTCGGAGACAATACGTAGGTCCTCACGATAATAACCATATTCATCGAACAATGCCCTCCTCATGAATGAAGCCTGATGAGGGTAAGAATAATTGTGAATAAGGATGTACAACCTATGTCCGATATCAAAACTCTTCTCGCATAAATCAGTGACATTGTCAGGTTTCCCATAAGCGATATTTCCTATCACATAGTCAGTTTCACCTAAATAAGGTATGGTTCTCTCCAGCACCTTGTCGTCGAGCAGGCAGTCTCCAGAGTTAAGGAACAGCAGATAATCGCCATGTGCCATCCTTATTCCTTTGTTCATTGCATTGTAAATGCCGGTGTCAGGCTCGCTGATCCAACTGGTGAATAAGTCGCGGTGTTGTTCAACGACCTCCTTGCTGCCATCAGTCGAAGCGCCATCCACCATAATCCATTCAAAGTCTTTGAAAACCTGTGTTTCGACACTCTGGATGGTTTTCTCTAAACCCTCTCGATTATTCAGATTAATTGTGATTATTGATATCTTTTTAGGCTGTTTTTCCATTCTTTAATCCTTATGTATGAATTGATAGATTTTATACTTCAAATAATCCATGAAAGACAAACGTCCGACTCTGTATCTGTCGGCTGATACTACTGCGTGTTTAGTGTCAGATTCGCCATTCTCGGGTAAGACCAGGATGTTTCCTTTTTCTTGGTAATGATGGGCAAGACAAGTGAGAATAGGTTGGTCGTGTCGATGTGCTCGAAAAGAATCAGGCATTTTTTCTCTCTCCACATTCAAGGGGTCAATGACCAAATCAGGGTGAAAAAGGGTGATTTTGTACCAATCTTCGATGAATTCAGATATCACTTGGGTCTTCTTAACAACTATAAAGCCAGCCCATATCTTATTGAACATTTTGAACTCATCACTGCCAAAGCACTGTCGGAAATAATCGTAACAAGAAGGTTTCATCCAATGCAAAATCTGCGGGCTGGCATCCTGTGGATTGACATTAAATCTTTCCCCCCATCCGTAGTCGTAATCACTTCGGTACTGAAAGAATAAAGCGTTGTATGTTTTCAAAAGTTCAAAATACTCGTTCCAACCTGCGCCTTTTCTCAAAGTACACCCAGAATCCACGTAAACCACTATGTCGCCCTCCTGGCAATCCATCAGCGTCTTGTAGATAATGTATGGTTTCCATACCCAATATCCTCCTCCCCGTCTAAAAGCCATCAAAGGGGAAGACTTGACTTGTAGAGGAAGGTCCTTTGGATGATAAGTGATAATCCTATCGAAACAGTCCAATTTCTTCGCTTGTCGCTTAATTCGTATAAGCGACTCCTTGAAATTTTCATCACCATAAGATATAAAAATCACAGCCATAATAAGATGCGGAATTTAATATTAAGGTTTTTTACTGCTTTTCAGTATATGCAAACACACACCAATATAATATAATTTCTCCCTCCAACTGATTTTGGGATATTTAATCTGACAGTTTGGGACTAATTCTTTGAACAACTTCTCGGCCTTCTTCCTCTTCAATCTGAAAAAGGGGTAAAAGGTTCTGTTCCAACCCATAATCAACCCCTCTATCACCTTGTCCTTCTGTGGAGACTTGCATCTTGAAAGGATTCTGGCCACTTCTGCTCTACCCCTGAATTCAGAATCTATCGCACATTCATCGAATCGCTTGCTTAAACTGTTTGAATTATTCATACGATAATAAGAAATAGCCGACGGCTCGAAAATCACAGCGTCTGCTTTAGACAGTATATGTGACATCCATACCCAGTCCTCGCATCTTATCAGACTTTCATTCCATGGTTCGCATTTTTCTGCAAGAGTTCGATGAACAAGGTAGCATGAACAATTCAATAAGGATGATTTTGACTCAAACAAATCTATCAGGAAATCGATGGCCGGACGATAGACGTGTTTCAAATCATCACCAGCGTAGGATTCGGAACCATCAAAACTGTAAAAATCCGATACGCAGACTATCGATGGATTGAACTCATTCTCAGCCATCGTTTTCATCTGTATCTCCAGTTTCAATTTATCCAGTTTGTCATCAGCATCTAAGAATAACACATATTCCCCCTTAGCATGACTCAGTCCTAAGTTTCTGGCAGATGAGACATTTGCCTTGTCAGCCACGACAATATGGACTTGATCAGATTCATACCGCTTAGCAATAGCCAGCGATGCATCTGTAGATCCATTCTCAACCACGATAGTCTCCACCGAGGTGTAGGACTGGTTTAGAACAGATTCTATGCACTCTGCTATATAAGGAGCGGCGTTATGCAATGGGATGATTACTGATACTAAAGGAATTCTCATATCGTGAAACAAAAGGAAAAACGCTGGAATTGTAGAGCGACCGATAGGCTTAGCATCTCATGAAATCGTATAATCGATACAACCCCATCTTCAGTAGCCATTTTAGCATCCACTGTTTGGCATTCTCATCATGACGGAAAGTGAGTTCAGAACTGTCTATTTGCTTAATATGTTTGAGCCTCACATCCTTATTCTGCCCGGATGTGATATATATGGCATTGATGCATCTGTCTCCATACCAGCCTACACTCGACAAAAGTTCTTTTCTCACGTCTCCTCTATGAATACGTTTGATTATCTCATGGACAATTTCTCTTACCGCCTCATAATTCCTGTATTCCTGCTCATAAGACCCTAATCTTGTGGAAAGGGACCCTGACTTCACATAGTAATCATAATTGGCCTCATCATCACAGTAAATCAAAGATTTTTCAGAATGGCCGCAAGCGAGAATATAGTTCATCATCAGGATGCAGTCCTCTGCCATATTCACTTTTGAGTTGAATCTTATATTGTGCTGTTCCAATATAGAACGTCTATACATTTTGGCGACGGAGAATCCGTGCTTATGCAGTTTGATGATGCCAAAGATCTTGTGAAGGTCAGAAGCGTTAACAATACAGGAATCCAATTGAAGAACCTCGTGTTTCTTTCCGTCTCTGTAAACATTCAAACTCCCAACATATAAGTCGATATCTGTTGATTGACTGCAACAAGAACACATCCTGCTTAAATAGTTAGGACTAACTTGGTCATCGGAGTCAACAAATACAATCCATTCACCTTGTGCCTGTTTCATCCCATAGTTACGAGCGGCCGACGCCCCCTGGTTTGACTGATGAAACACCCTCAGGCGACTATCGAGTTTTTCCAAACCGCGACAAAGAGCCAAAGTCTTGTCTGTGGATCCATCGTCAACAACTATTACTTCAAAAGAAGCGTTGTTCTGCGACAAGACACTGACTAAACATCGTTCTATGCTCTGTTGCGAGTTATAAGCAGGGATGATGACTGATATCATAATATAGTGTATCGCAGATTTGGAAAAAAACAGTCACAAACAAAAGGGCTTAATCATTGGAAATCATCCAGTCCCATGATTCCATAATTGGGCATATCAAGTGCCTTGCCATATCCTTCCTGATACCCCTCACACTCAAGGATACAACAGTTGTTCATCCACATCTGCCATTCCATCATAGGGTGATGAAGAAACAAATCCACATAGAGGAGGCCTTTATTCAAGATTTTAGGCAGTGCTATTCTGCGCAAGAAAGAGAAATCGCCCTTTGGGCAGGCTATCAACTTGCCCTTATAATGACCCAAGGCATAAGAGGCCATTGGCATACCGTCCTTGTTCTTGAAAACCAGCATAACATCCGTAGTCATATCCTCTGTGGTTGTACCTTCAATCAGAACATCTACAAACTCTTGCCCTGAAGCAATCACAGATTGTGTTTCCTTCGTTCCGTTGATTTCTATATTATGGATTTTGATGGTACTTTTTGTTTTCATGGGATTGTCGATGATGAATTGTTTCCGTTTATCATCTTCATTCTTCAGATAATGCTCAAGTGAGTCGGGAACACTGCCCATGAAATCGACCATACCGTTCTTCAGCACCACGCCACGTGTACACAGACTTCGCACAGCGGCCATGTTGTGGCTGACAAACAACACGGTACGACCCTTTCCGTGCGCCACGTCTTGCATCTTGCCAACTGCTTTCTTCTGAAACTCCGCATCACCGACTGCGAGCACCTCATCCACCACAAGGATTTCAGGTTCAAGGTGGGCTGCAACAGCGAATCCCAGACGGACCATCATTCCCGATGAGTAACGTTTCACTGGTGTGTCGATATACTTGGCTACACCTGCAAAATCAACAATCTCATCCAACTTGCTCTTGATTTCCTGTTTGGTCATGCCCATAATCGAACCATTCATGAAGATGTTCTCGCGGCCTGTCATCTCTGAATGGAAACCGGTACCGACTTCAAGTAGAGAGGCCAAACGCCCTTTAATCTTGATGGAACCTAAAGTGGGGGAGGTAACACGGGAGAGGATTTTCAACAAAGTTGATTTACCTGCACCGTTCTTTCCGATGATGCCCACAACATCGCCCTGCTCCACTTTGAAACTGATGTCGCGAAGTGCCCATACGAAATCACTGTCACTTTTCTTCGTTCGGTCATTGGTGTCGCCTACCCGCAAGAAAGGGTCTTCTTTACCGCGTACACGGGCCCACCAGCGGTTGAGGTCATGACTCAAGGTTCCTGTACCAAAAGAACCAAGCATATATTGTTTGCTTATATTCTCAATGTCTATTACGGTATTGCTCATTTCTCTCTAATTGATTATAATAGATTGTTTACAAGATACATAACAAGGATGATTTTTCATGCTTCGGGCAGAAAGAATGATTGCTTACTCCTGTCAAATCTGAAAGTACAGAGATTTGCTTCACGCCTTTCCTCCGAAAACAGCCAATTGTCAAAAAGTCCTGTATTGAAAATCTTGAGTCTTCTCAACAACATGGACCAACGGATTTTGTCTCTTCGCTTCTTGATTTTTTGTTTTGCTTCACTGTCAAGAGGCTCACTCGCGATAACCTTATTGGCTTCTTCCAAATATGATGATTCATTACCCGACAACTGTCCTTCCCTACACATTCTGAAACCTCCAATAAGCGCATTGACTACATATAATTTATCGGTTCGCATAAAACGAAGCCAAAGGCTGAGGTCGCCAGCCAGCCTTAATGTCGTGTCCAGTCCACCAGACCTGTCGTAAAGACTTCTTCTCCAATAGGTTGATTCTTGCTGGATATATTTATAATCACCTATAAGGAAATCAGTTCTACTGAAATGTTTACCTCTGTCCACATTCACGGTTTTTCCGTATTCATCGTAGCGGGAATTGGCACCAGTCAACCAGTTCACCTGAGGATAATTGCTGAAGATATCTGCCAAAATGAAAAGAGCCCCTGGATGGAGCATGTCGTCAGAATTAATCCATCCCATGATTTCGCCCGTGGAATGCTCGAACCCTCGGTGAATGGCATCGTACATTCCTTTGTCTTTTTCACTGACCCAATACGCCAGTCTGGACTCGTACTTGTGTATGATATCCAAGGAATTGTCCGTACTGCCTCCATCCATGATTATGTACTCAAGGTTTGGATAATTCTGAGACAAAACAGACTGAATGGTTGCCTCTAAATAATCACCTTTATTGAAATTAGGGGTGACAATGGAAATTCTTGGATATGAATGTTCTTCTTTAACCATAAACGACGTGTAAAATCAGTAATACTACTACTTCCAGCTATCGTGCTTCGGAATCAGTTGTCGATTTTCATCGCTAAATCACGTCCATGAAATTGCGCTGAACTCTATTGAAGACCACCAGCCCCCAGGCGAAAATCACAATTGTGAAGACAAGGCTATAAAGCAGATAAAACCAACTGAACATACCCACGCCCGTGAAAGCGTACTTGAACGCTTCAATGATTGAGGTCAGAGGGTTGGCCAGCAGCATCCAAAGGTACTCTGGATGAGAATCCCTTAACACAGAAAGCGGGTATATCACTGGAGTGCCGTACATCAAAAGACCTATACCGAAGGAAATCAGGAAGTTGAGGTCGCGGTACTTGATGGTCAATGAAGAGACGAGCATTCCTCCCCCCAATCCCAACATAGCAAGCATAACAATCAAAAACGGTGTAAGAAGAATGCTGGCATTGATGTTGAAATGAACGCCATTGAACACGAAATACAGATATACGAACAGGAAAAGCGTGAGTTGAATACCGAACTTGATTAAGTTGGAAATCACACCTGCCAGTGGAACTACAAGTCTGGGGAAATATACCTTGCCGAAAACCCCCTTGTTGGCGGAGAACACATTGCTTGAGCGGTTGAAACAATCAGCGAAATAATTCCAACACAGCAATCCACCCATGTAGAACACAGCCTGTGGCACTCCGTCGGTGGATATGCCGGCAATACCGCCAAACACGAACATGAACATGATGGTGGTGAATATCGGCTGGATGAAATACCACAAGGGGCCGAGAATGGTCTGTTTGTAGAAAGTGACGAAATCGCGTTTCACATACATAAAAATCAAAGTCCTGTAACGCCAAATTTCCTTGAAATCTATATCAAACAACTTCTTTTCCCTCGTAATGATATAATCCCATTTTTCTTCCATAACCAGTGGATTTGAATACTTAAAAACGTCGAATTAAAACTCTATTATTTTTCAAAATGCAAAGTTACAACAAAAAAATCACTTTTTTACCCTTGTAGTGAGTCAAATTTATTTAATTATGTAACTATCATTCTTTCGGATAAAGAATTTGCATGATTAATTGATGTGAAAGTGTCTTGAAATAGTTTTTTCAATCCACATTCTTTCATTTTCATGTACAAATTAGTTTGAATTGATAAAAAACATGTAATTTTGCATGATGTGCTGTTTTAGCCATCTCTATGTCTTTACTTATTTTATATATAGATATCCAGGTGTTCAGTAAGGAAGAATGTAAGATGTTGGAGGAAGCCCTCCGCGGCACCATGGTCGAGGCCATGGGAGTGGAGTTTCTGCCCAGCGACGACGACGTGGCGTTGGCGCGGATGCCCATCACACCTACTACTCGCCAGTATTTCGGCATACTCCATGGTGGAGCCTCGTTGGCTTTCGCCGAGACGCTGGCGGGCGCAGGCACAGCCCATTATGTCGGTTTGGAGAAGCGCATCTGCGGTCTGAGTGTCACTGGCAACCATGTTGGGATGTCGGCCACAGAGGGTTGGGTCTATGGCCGTGCCACCGCCTTGCATCTTGGTCGTTCCACCCATGTATGGAATGTGGATGTAGTGGGTGAGGACGGTCGGCTTATCTCCACCGAACGGGTCACCAACATGATTATTGATCCCAAAAAGAATGATAAAACCTAAACTATATCATAAAAGATGAAAAAACTGCCATTATGCTTCATGATGCTGATATGCCTGTCGTTCTATTCATGCGACTGGTTCAAGACTGGCGGAGGCGAGGGTACCGATTCCATCGACTCCACAAGCACTCCCGACACATTCAACATCATTCCCGTCGATTTGCCCAAGTTCAAGGAGGTGACAGGTACAGTGGGTGACGGAACTTCGATGAACTACCTTGAACTTATAGTCGAAAATGGTGACACCCTGTCGTTGCGCACTTCGGGTGTCCATTATATCGGTGACCTCTATGCCACTCAGAAGGTGAGTGTGTTCTACAACACCATCGACGACGAGGATGTGGCCTCAGTCATCGTCAATCTCACCCAGATGCAGTCGAAGTGGGCGCAGGTCAACCGTCAGGGTCAGGAGTTGGGTATGTGGCTCACGCCCGATGGCAAGGTCCTCACCGACAGCACAGCCATAGGTTACACGCAATGGACGATACACGACGGTTCGTTTCTCCTTTCCTATCCCGTTGAGACACAGAACCGTGAGTTGGGGACGGTGTTGAAGTCCGACACCTTCAGCATCACCCACCTCGACAACGAAGAACTCCAGATTTCCAGTGGCAACATCGGTTATATCTTCAAGCGCGAACTCTAAGGGGATATGGTGTTCAATAGGTTCGTGAAATACTTGCTCAGCAAGAAGTCGGGCCTTCGGCTCGACGACGGCGCGCATCTCAACTTGCTCATTGAGAAGATAGCGGAGCAGGAGCATGAACGTATTGGATTGAACACAATGAAACGACTCATGGGGCAAATCAAGGACGAACGAGAGCCACGCCCCAGCACACTCAACATCATTGCGCATTACCTTGGTTTTCCGAACTGGGAGGTGATGGACGAGGCCACACGCCACTACAATTCGATGTTTACGAGCAACGACGGTTCTCTCGCGTCTTTTGCTGTGCCAGAGGGGAGTCTGGTGGAGTACACCTATCTGCCCGACAGGAAAGTGACACTTCAGCATCGTACGGGAAGTACGTATGAGGTGGTTTACAACGAAAACAGCCAGTTGCGTGAAGGCGATATCGTCGAAGTGGGCGTATTCATGCTTCGTTTTCCCTTGATTGTCAGTGATGTGGTGAGAAACGGCCAATCCTTAGGCTCATACATTGCCGGCAAGTGGACGGGCTTGAATAGTCTGAAACTTATTGAACCCTCAACCGAGGACGAAACACCCCCGAAGGGGTGACAGACCTTTCAATGACAGACGCTTCGGGATTTGACAACCCAACTACCTCTTCATTTGCTGATGCGGAACCATTGGCTTTTGCCGGTGGCACGTGTCTCGCTTTCCGTGTGCGACGTTATGGCAAATGGCATTTTCTGAAACGGTTGAAGCCCGAATATAGCAGTGACCCACGCTACGTGATGGCTATGGAGAAGGAGTTCGAGACAGCCTATCAACTCGAACATCCTGCACTACCTCGATATATCGAACGAGGCAACGACTATATCTTGATGGAGTTCATCGACGGTTGGACCCTGACAGATTTCCTCAACACTCATCCTACGTTTTTTGAAGATAAAACGCGCTTGCAAACCTTCTGTCAGCAGTTGTTGCAGGCCTTGCAGTATCTGCATGCCCACCAGATACTCCATCTCGATTTGAAACCCGACAACATCCTCCTGACTCGGATAGGGCAGGAGGTGCGTTTGGTGGATTTCGGTTGTTGCTATACCGACTGCAACCCTTTCACCACAGGCCACACCGACTTGTTCGCAGCTCCCGAACAACTTAGCGCAGCAGTCGATAGCCGTGCGCTTACCCCCTCCACAGACCTCTATGCCTTCGGGCGAATCCTTGATTATCTATCGGTTTCAGCCTCGCTTCCTCCATTGTATCGTAAGGTGATGAATAAATGTTTGGCAGAACGTCCGGAAGACAGGTTACAGTCGGCTCAGGAGGTACAGCAAGCGCTGGCTCCTAAGAAATCGGTTTCCATAGCCATTGTGGCTCTCTTCCTTTTGTTTTCGCTCGCTATCCTCGGTTGGTGGCTTAAGTCCTCATCATCCTTTTCTTCTCCTCCATCCACAATTAGCGACTCCCTCCCATCATCCCCAGTTTCTGTCAGTCAGGATACGTCGTCCCTATCTGTGCCTATCGAAGCCCAAGAACCCCAACCTTCTCGCAATTCCGAAGATGTCAATGTGCGTGATGTTAAAGGACCAGAAAAGCAGAAAAAGAAGACAAATTCTCCATTCCAGGGGCAGAACGCCCAGTTGGACGATGCTGTCATCATAGCTTGCCGTTCTGTCCTCCAATCCACAGTAGAGACTTTCCGCGATTCCATCCATCCTTCCCTGTCTCCTTCTGTTAATGAACATTGGTTGTCGGCAGTGAAGCAGTGCCATGAAGAGTTGTCTCGTATAGAACATGGTTTGCAACAACGGTTTAAGGATCAGATACCGCCAGAGAAGATTCACGATTCCATCCGTGATTATGTGGACGGAGAAATAGACGACATCCTCCAGCAAATGGCTGTCAACTCCCGCAAACAGGGTAAGGTTCCGAATTAGGATAGGATGTGGAGAACGCAGTTGTCCTGCGATGCTGTCTTAGTCTCAAATTCGCCTCGCCAAATCCTACATTTATTCATGGTTTTTACGGTAATGTTGACCATAACTCATGATTTTATAGACTTATGGTCATGATTCCGCAATACAATGATGACCATAAATCGAAATTTTGTTGACTTGTGGTCAACATTCCTGCTGAGATTTTGACCACAACTCATTATTTTTACGACTTATGGTCAAGATTTCCCCTTTGTTTTGGGATAAAATACACATCCCTTAGGCCAATTTAAAGAAACGATGGTTAGTGGTACACTATATCGATTATTAAGGGTGGTACACTTTTCAGTTACAATCTACTGCATAGGAATGCCTTTTTTGAGGGCAAAAGCCTTTTTTCGATAAAAATGGACAGAATGGACACCGCCTTTTCTTGATTTTTACCCTACATTTGCACTTGTATTTGTGTTCCCCTGCGAGCGTCTATACCTCTCGCTTGGTCGCTTTCCTCTCTGTGAACGGACACAGCGACAAAAGACACACTTAACTGTAAAAATCAATGAAAAAAACAGCTCACGAATGAACGTTTTCAAAAAATTATTCCTACATTTGCACCGCGACTGGATCATTCCGTCGCGCACATGACATAGGAAGCGTTT
>CACYEC010000295.1 GCA_902773225.1 uncultured Bacteroidales bacterium | reverse complement strand
TTCACCACGAGGAGTTATTTGTTAAGTTCGTTTTCTTTCAGTGGGCAAAAGTACAAAAATTATCTGAAACGACATGCATGATTTCCCTTTTTTCAAGTTCATCCTACATATAGCCGGAAAACAGCCTCCGCATCACTGCGAGAGGCTGGCATAATGTTTAACCCGAATCGGTCATTAGAATTTGTGTCAGAGTAGTATTTATATCTGTCAGATTGTTTAAGTGGTCATTGCAGGCGTAGCGAGCTACTTCAAAATGAGAACTTTAGGCAAGATGACGATAGAAATGCTGCTATAACATGAATAAACTTAAAAAGAACGCAATATAATAATTTGTTGGTCTAATGACCGATTTGGGGTTATTAGGAAAGAGGCTCCCGCGTCTCACGACGAGAACGAACTCTTGTGCCATCTCTGCTACATTGACAAGGGCAAGCAGGATGGTGATGATGGTCTGTTTCATTTTCTTTTAGAGTTTATTTGTCTTGTAAAAGTCTGTTTTCGTTTCGACCTTGCCCGCAGTGGGCAAATGCGTTTTCGTTTTTCAAGAGCCTTGCCCGCGCTGGGCAAGCTATTTATTATTTCTGTTCGCCTTTGCCCGACGTGGGCAAGCCGTTTGTTTTTTCATTTCACCTTTGCCCGAGCTGGGCAAGCCTCTGTTTTTCTTAAAACACAACCAGTTACCTCTTTTTCATCTTCTTTGCCACCCACAATACCCATTCGTCGATGTTGTCGGTGAGCTTTTTGGGATACGGCAAGGGAATTATGACATCGGGCTTATATCCAGGACTGCGTTCCTTGCACGCTTCCTCAAATGTCTCATCAACCGTCATTGGGAACCACAAAGTGATGTTGCTGTTTGGCAGTCGGACGGCGTTGACATTACCTGTCTGTTCGCAACCGTTTGTCCGTTCGCGCCCATAGACCTTGGCATGACTTTTGGAATAATTACGTACCAACTCGACAGGCGATTCAGCAGCGCTGGCACTATAATTGTCAATGATGATGGCACCTTTTCTTACCAACGGTGTATATTCGACCGTTCCCTTTTCAATTGTCATCCAGTTGATAAGGCTTCCTTCTTCGGTAGAATCTGTTTCGGCCAAAACACGATCAAAGAAACTGCCTGGCATTGCATCACAAAATTCCTTCAGCATCTTGTTGTTGACCGTAGTGTTACGATAGAAATACCGCTGGTCGTTCATTGCACTACAGTCACACATCATCCCAGCCCAAAACTCGCTGAATTCGTCACTGCCCCCGGGGTTTCCCCGAAGGTCAAGAATCAAGTACTTGCACCCTGATTGTTTGAACTCCTTCTCCTTTTTCAGCATCCATTCCCATGTGGGGAAGTCACCCCCACAGGATGGCAGGCGAAGGAGATAAGTTTCACCGTCCACCTTGCATCCCACCGGCTCGGGGGCATATTCAGGAATGAGTTCCCTGTAATTGATGAGAGTTTCAGACCGCTGCCTACGAAAGAATCGAGAAGAACAACTTGTATGACGGTCGAAATCCTTATAGAACCAATAGACATAACGCCCGACAGCTTCGTCAGCATCTATCTCACATCTCATCAAACGTGCCAAGAGCGAATCTTTCATGGCCTTGTATTCATTTTCGAAGCCGCAACGCATCAAGACGGGAAAGATGGCGTTGTTGCGTTCATTGGCATCCACGGCGAAATCAAAAGTCTCGTATGCAAGTCGGACAGAATCAGGGAGGGAGCCGTATTTCTTCTCGAACTCATCAGTAAAGAAACGTGAGATGTCCTTTTTCATCTGTGGCGTGTCTGTGCCGAATGTCTTTTGAATGTTTTCTGGCAAGCCGCAGCGGTCCCAAATAGTCACATTGGGATGTCCCTTATCGTCAATAGTCGTCATGGAAATGGTTCCGCTGTCAAACCAATTCACGATAGCGACATGTCCATCACAATCAAAGACCGTTTCACTCAAATAGGTACATGGATTGAAGCCACACTGCATGCTTCTTTTGGGGAACCCGGTATTGGCATAAACTGTCAACATTTCGTGTCTGCCGAATATCTGATAGATTTCCTGATTGCTCCGCTCTATCCAATACTGTGATGTTGTTGTGTTTGTCTGCTGCTTGCCACGCAATTTCCATATGCCTTGCAGACGATGCTGTTTGGATTCCAACTTCATTTGCAGCAAGTTCAATGACCGTAGTATTGCATCGGTAGAATCGTTTACCAGTTCATATATCTCATCAATGTTAGTTTGATACGGGAACAGACGGTCGTTGAAATGGCCTCGGTCGTTGAACCAACGCAACGTGAATGTGCTGTCGGACAT
>CACYEC010000294.1 GCA_902773225.1 uncultured Bacteroidales bacterium | reverse complement strand
TAATTGATTTTTCCGCAAAATTATCAATTATAGGTATCAGCATCCAACAATCCTTGTTACAAGAATTGCGTCAAAAGTAACATAAAGTGAGAAGAAATGGTAATATGGGCTTATTCCTCTCGTTCGTTGACCAGTCTGATGTAACGCGCCACATCGGGATGGTCTCGGAATGTTTGCGGCGCACGCCCGTAGATTTCGTCAATCTGTGGTGTGGTGGTTGGGTATCCATAGTGCTTGTAGGCATCGTTGCAGAGTTGCATGAAGAAAGTGACGCCAAGTACGTTGTTGAAGTTGCGGGTGATGAAGTTCGTTTCCAGTCGGTCGAGTTGCATGGTTAGTGCATTAGCCTTGCTGTTGATTTCATCGACAATTTGGTCTTCGGAGTACCCTTCGAGTATCATGAGGCTTTCACGGTGAGGCAGGTCGTTGAGTATGAGTACCAGCGAGTCGCGCTTGTTGAGAAAGGTATAGAGCGAGTCGTTGAGTGGTGTACCTGAGATTCGGATTCTGGCATTGACGATGTCAATGTTGATGTCTCCTTGCTCAAGTACCACAGGTATGATACTTTCGTTATCCATAAACAACGCCACGCATCGCACTGAGTCGAGTATACCGCTCATGTTGAACTTTCCATGAACCACCTCGCAGGAGTCGATGGCTTTCATAGCGTTGTCGTTGTATTCTTTCAGGTATGCCATCTTACCGTTGAGAATACTCTGCGAGGTATTTCCTGCAATGTTGTATTTGTCACTGCACGAAACCACCATTGGTAAACTCAACAATAAAAAAAGTAGTCTTCTCATAACTTTGTTTTTGCAGAACACAAAATTACAATGCTTCTGTCAACTGACAAAATCATTTATTTTTATTTGGCAAAGAATTAACCTTATTTTTCAGTCGGGACGTGATTATTTATGACTTTTTATCATTTGGGGAGACTTTTTGGCGATGCAACGTTCAGTACCCCACTACTGCCCCATTTCCGTTCCAGCTCACCCATTCCCGACGTTCCGCAGCCTTTCCAGTCGCCTTTTCCGCTGCCTTTCCCCTAAGAAGGGGGGGAGTTTAATAGAGTCCCCTACATGTTCAAAAATGCGATTAAGCCATTATATCACTCAGTAATTGTCGATAGTGGGTCGGAAATCGACTTTTTTATTGGGTTTCCGACCCATTATCGCAGTTTTTTTATATTTTTTGATTTGGAGATGATATTGTTAGCGTTAGCAAGATATAGAAAGAGCATAGTTCTATTATTGTGTATATCTGAACAAGTCTTCAAGTGTGACAATCCTTGCTATAGAAGAAAGATGTTTTCCTTGTTTGACGCCAGCAGATGCAACAAGTACCAGGCGTAACGTTTTTCTCGTCTTGGTTACCTCACGGAAAAACTCTCTTCTTTCTTTCAAATATTCTACATACTCCTTTTTCAATTCAAATTCATGGTCGGAGTATTTCATCTCGCACAAGTCGATGTTCTTGTCGTTACGATCTATGACAAGATCGATTTGTGCCTTTCTTTCTGAATCTTTGAAATGCCATGAACATACGTCCGAGGCAATTCCGTTTATTCCAAGCGCGGCCTTGATTTGTTTCACATGTAGTATGCAAACCTGTTCGAAAGCATAGCCAGCCCAGGCATTCTTCTGTCCGGAATTCATTGTACTCCAGGCGTGTTCGTCCTGCCCATTGTTGTTTTTGACGAATCGTAGATAGAACAATGTGAACATATCTGTCAGTTGATATAGAGGGTCGTTAACTTTCTTTCCGTACATCTGATAGCGTCTGATAAAATCACATTTCACGAGATTTTCCAGTGCCTCAGAAAGATTCCCGCTGTCAGTCAGTTTTAGTGCTTTTATGATTTCTTGCCGTGAGAAGCCCTTAAGTGAAGTTGAGATTAATTCCACCAGACGTCGGTAGAGTGTTGCTTCGTTGAAGAGTGTTTTAAAGAGAAAGGAGTATTCATCCCTAAGTACGGCTCCGTTACTGAAGAAGAGTTCATCTACATTTTGTGTCAGAGACAAGTCTGGTCGTAATAATGAAAGGTAAAAAGGTGTTCCTCCCAGTACCATATAAGTATCAAGTACTTCCTGCCGACTCCAGTCAATATTGATACTTTTCAGATACTCCTCTGTTTCCATCAAAGTGAAGGGTTCCAGATGCATAGGTCTTGTCACACGATTGTGTAGTCCGCCTTTATCCCCAAGCAGTTTGTTTGTCATCCAAGTTGTAGCACTTCCGCATACAACAAGTTTCACCTGCGGTCGATTAGAAGCCCATCCATTCCAGAATAAATCCAATGCTCTCAAGAACCCTGATTTTGGCGTGTCGAACCAAGGTAACTCATCAATGAAGATAAGGAATGGTCCGTTCATTTCCTTGGATTCTATACACTCCTGAAGTTGATAGAATGCTTCTATCCAGTCTTTTGGTGTATTTCTCTTCACATTGCTGTATTTTTGGAGTTGCTCCTGCCAGTATTTCAAATGCATGGAACGCGTGACACCATAGATGCCTGTAGCATAAAAGTCAAAATGGTCATTGAAGAACTGCTTGACAAGATATGTCTTGCCAATTCTTCTCCGCCCATATATTGCGATAAACTCCGCTTTATGTGATTCAAAACATAATTGAAGTATGTCCTGTTCGCGTTTCCGTCCAATGATGGTATCCTTGTAGTTCATAGAATGTGCTGATTGGTTTTGATTTTGCAAAAATACGCATTTTCTATCAATAAATTGTCGATAGTGGGTCGGAAATTGACTTTTTTATTGAGTTTCCGACCCATTATCGCTGTTTTTTTATGTGTATTTATCATGTGACAGCGAGAGCAAGGAGGGGAGGCTTATCCTGGATAAACGGGGAAACGGATGAACGAGTAAACTGGTGGGAAAATGTTTCATAACAAATGTTAAAACAAAGAATATTTATGCGGAATTGGGTGTTTTCTGCATACCACGTGTGGTTTTTGTGGTTTTTGGTGGATGTTTATGCAATGTTATATGCAAAAATGTTTCATGGGTATGACAAAATGAAACATTATGAAACATGGGGAGTGACCAAGTTTGACATTCCCTTCAGCAAGGTATTTTCTCATGAATTTATCGAAGAGATGTAAATCCAAGGAAAAAAAGTATGAAATTCGCGCCAATAAGTGAAAGTTAGAAATTCAGATCCTCTCCCTTATAGAAAGCGAGTTGTTTGCAGGCGTAGAGGTATTCGTAGCGGGCGCGGATGAGGTTGCTGACGCTGGATAGCCAGTTGTTGCGCGACTCGTTGAATTCCGTGATGTTGGCCTTACCATTCTCGTATTTGGCGGTCACCAGTGAAAAAGCATCCTTGGCGCTGGCTTCCGCCACCTTGCTGCTTTCGTACTTCTTGAAAGCATTGATGCCGTTGCTGTAGGCCTGCTGAATCTCCTTGTAGAGTGTCTTTTTTGCGTTGTCGAGTTTGTATTGTTGATTGAGTCGATTCAGTTTCGCAGAACGAATTTGGTTGCGAGTGGAGAACCGGTTGAAGATGGGGATATTGAGCGACAGTCCAATGTACTGGCTGAAGTTGTTGTCGAGTTGCTTGCTGAAACTCTTTGCCTTGAAACCAGATGTGCGGTAGTAGTTGGAACCCATTCCAGCAGAGAGGGATAGTTGGGGGTAGTATCCGCTCTGTGCGATTTTGATGCTTCTTTCCGTTCCCTCGAAGCGGTATTGTTCCGCCTCGATTTCTGGACGAGTTTGCACTGCTAAGGCGTAGATTTGGTCTGGAGTGGTGACCAGTTCCGCACTCAGTGACTCTGACAGCAACTGTTCGTCTGGTCGTGCGATGAAGAACCCCTCAGGAGTGGGCAGTTCCAGGAGTTGTGAGAGTGTGAGCAGAGCCATGTTGAGGTTGTTGTCAGCTTGTGTGGCCGCAAGTGCACTCTGAGCCATGGTGGATTTCTGCTGAGAGACCTCCACACCGCTCACTTTCCCATTCTCCATCAGTCGAGTCAGTCGTTCTACCTGCATGGAGTCGATGCTGACCTGGCGGTGGGCGGCCTCGCTGATTTCCATGTCGTAGAGGATTTCCACGTATGCTTGCGCCACATTCACTCTGATGCTGTTTTTGGCTGTTTCTAAGTCCGCAGTTGTGGCCTTTAGGTTGAGTTGTTCCAGTTTGATGTTGTTAGGTATCTGAAATCCTGTGAATATAGGTACGTCCGTTCCGAGAGAGAAGGATGTGCTTGATGTGTTGGTGTTGGTATAGGTGTTGTCGGCAGTCAGACCACGTCCGAAAGAGAAGTTCTGAGATGCACCTGCAGATAGGCTTGGCAGTCTGCTGTTTCGAGCTGTGCTGAGTTGGATTTCCTGTTGTTTCTGCGACAGTTCCTGTTGCTTGATGGATATGTTGTGTTCGAGGGCATAGTCGATGCATTGCTTCAGTGTCCAGGGTTGTTGGGCATAGGTTTCGACTGAAGCCATTAGGAGTATGAGGAAAAACGATTTACGCATGGGATTGGGATTATGGGATGATTTTTAAGGGAGGGTAAGGCCTTTAGTGACCTTCAAGGTCTTTAGTGCTTGCAAATGCTTATGATTCTTTGTTTGTGATGATTCTCGGGCCTCGGATTTTGTCGTTGGTGGTGATGCCTTTCTTGATTTCAATCAGCAGTCCGTCGCTGATGCCTGTAACCACGGGCTTTCGCTCGTAGGTCTTGTTTTCGCCCTCGCCCTTGATGACATAGACGAAGGTGGAGTCTCCGCTAAACTCGATGGCGCTCTCAGGAATGCATAGCACATTCTCTGCCCTTTCCAGTACAATCTCCGCATTGGCGCTGTAGCCAGAACGGATACGCTCAGAACCAATTTTGCTCACAGCGGCCTTGATTTCAAATTGGTTAGCTCCGTTGCTTTCCGTTGCTTTAGGTGAGATGTATTCGAGTGTGGCCTCGAATTGGTAGTTCTGGATGGCACCGATAGTGATGTTCATGGGCATCCCCTCGGTGATACGTCCCACCTCCGTTTCGTCGATGTTTCCACGGAAGATGAGGTCGTTCATATTAGCCACAGTGGCGATGGTGGTACCATCGTTGAAGGTGTTGCTAAGGATGACGCTGTTACCCACTTTCACAGGAATGTCGAGTATCACGCCCGTGATGGTTGACCTGATGAGCGTACTGCTCGCCTTAGCGTTGCTTCGGGAGATACCGTCGCGCACCACTTGTAGGTTGTCCTCGGCATAGTTCTTCTCCTCTTTGGCTTGTTTCAGTGCCTGGCTGATTTGGTCGAACTCGTCGGCGCTGACCAGTTTCTGCTCATATAGGTTTTTTTCTCGGTCGTAGTTCACCTGGGCCTGTTTCAGGTTGATTTCAGCTAGTCGCACACGGCTCTCGGCGCTGCTCAGTTGCGCCATGTCCGGTATGACCTTCACTTTGGCGATGACTTCGCCCTGTGTGACGTTGTCGCCAGCCTGGTGAGTGAGTTCAGAGATAATGCCACTGATTTGGGGTTTGACATTGACCTCGTTTCGTGGTTCAATTTTACCAGTGATGACGGTTGTTTTCTCGATGTTGTCCATCTTTGGTGTGAACTCCTCATAACGAGCCAGTTCGGGCAGTGACCGCTGATAGAGGTACACAAATGTACCGATGAAGACCAAAAGGATTAATGCAATGATGATAAATCTGAAAATTTTCTTCATATTGTGATGATTTTTTGATTCTTTTTTTTGGGGGGGGAGGTTTTGTGGTCATGATTGTGAATCATTTTACTCGTCGCGCATGGCATCGACGGGTTTGATGCCCATGGCTCTGGCTGCAGGCGCCAGTCCCGCGAGGATACCGAGTACGACAAGCAAAATCAAGGCGAGAATGGCAGTCCAGAACCCCACTTGGAAATGTGCGTCGAGTATTCCGTCGGTGGTGTTACCCAGTTCAACCATGTTGAGTATGAGCACTCCGAACAGGATTCCCAATACGCCAGCGCCTGTGGTGAGGATAACGCTTTCCGACATGATTTGTGTGAGAATGTTAGCAGGTGTTGCTCCGATTGCCCTTCGTATACCGATTTCAGTGGTACGTTCCCTTACGGTAACCATCATGATGTTCGACACGCCGATGGCTCCAGCCAGCAAGGTACCTATCCCCACCAGCCAGATGAGGAAATTGACTCCCGTGAACAGGTTGTCAATCATCTTGAACATCACTTCCGTGTTCAGCACCATCACAGCCTGTTCGTCGTTAGGGCTGACTTGGTGTGCGCGTGCCACCACCGAACGCATCTTGTCGAGGATGTTGCTCATGGTGACGCCTGGTTTGCCAGTGACGAAAATCATGTCGACGCTGTTGCCTCGGTTGTAGGCTTGTTGTGCGATTGTGATGGGAATCAGCACGCTCTCCTCTGCCGAGCCGTTGATGGAGATACCCCCTTCGTTGTAATCCACCCCCACCACTTTATAATATATGGAGTCGATTCTTATCATCTCACCGCACGGGTCTTGTTTCCCGGGGAAGAGTGTCTCGTAGATTTTCTTGCCGATGACACAGACCTTGCGTCCCTGCATCAAGTCGATGTCGTTGAGAAAACGTCCGTATCGGATTTCAGGCGTTTCGATTTTGCTGTAGTCGGCCTTGATGCCTTTGAGGCTGCACGACACCGTGTGGTCGCCTCTGACAGCGTTTCGTCCCCAGAGTGAGATGAGGGGTGATATGGCGTCGAGTTCCGGCATTTGGTGCTTGAGTCGGTCAACGTCCTTGTAGTCCATGTTCCAGGTACGTCCTTTTCGGAATCCCTTGTATGCCTTGGTGGTTGGTTGAGCCCACAGCAAGGCAGAATTGGATGCGAAGCCAGCGAAGTTGTTCTCCAGTTTCTCCTTCAGTCCTTGTCCGCCTCCAATCATGCTGATGAGCATGAAGATGCCCCAGAACACCCCGAATCCTGTAAGGAAACTTCGGCTCTTGTTGCGTGAGATGGTCTCGGTGATTTCTGTTAATGTCTCGTTGATGCTCAGCATTGTATTGCTTTTTTATAGATGCAATAGATGTTATAGATGCAATAGATGTTATAGTTGCTATAGGCACTATAGATAGTATAGTGTTTTTATTCTGCTCGGAGGGCTTCTATGGGTCGGATGTTTGCGGCCTTTCGGGCTGGGATGAGCCCAGCGAGTGTGCCTGCGATGATGAGTGTGAGTGTGGCCTCGATGCAGACATCTATGCCCACCGTTGGGTTGACGAAGACACTCATCTCGAAAAGTCCGGTGTCCATGCTCTGGTGCCCTAACGTTGCGTCCATGTACTGGTTGACCCCGATACCGATTAACATGCCGATATAGCCGAAGATGGTGGTGATGACGATACTCTCCACCATGATGAGTCGTATGATGGACAGTGGTTTAGCACCGATGGCCTTTCGTATGCCGAACTCATGCGTTCGTTCCTTCACGGCAATCAGCATGATGTTCGACACGCCCACGATTCCGCTGATGAGAGTCAGTATGCCAATAATCCAGAGTGCAGTGCGTATGATGCTCATGCCCGTGTTCATTTCCAGGTTGTTGGTGAATCGGTTCCAAATCCACAGCGCCTCGTCGTCGTCGGGAGCCGCATCGTGACGTGGATTCATCCCCGCTTTGTAACTTTTCTCAAACTCCTCGTTGTCCTCCTCGCTTTCCAGTCCATGGAAAGAGAAGTAAATACGGTGCACGTTGTCGGTTTGGTTGTAGATGACGCTCATGGTGGAGAAAGGCATGAAACTCTCATTTCCCATACCGCTCTCATCGGTTTTATAGACCCCCACTACTTGAAAGGCTATGCCATTGAAATTGACGAACTTGCCTATTATCCGTTTGTAATCCACAGTTCTGGCCGTCAGGTTACCATTGGATGAGGATAGGAGTTCCTTGGCTTGAGAAGTGCCGAGAACCAGCACTTTCCTGTTGTCGCGTAGGTCGAGTTCATTGATGAATCGTCCGCACATCATCTGCCGTTTGTTGATGACCATTTCCGATGGAGTGACTCCACTGACGCTGCTGTTGACGTATTGCTCTCCTAAGGATATGGTTCCAGACTGTTCCAATCTACCACTTGCGTTTTCCACGTGGTTGCCGAATTTCTTCTGCGTGTATTCGATGTCCTCGTTTGTCAATCTGATTCGCCTGCCCTCTTTCATGCCCTTGTAGGGTTTTGAAGTCCGTCCAGGGAAGATGACCATAGAGTTGGACAGATAGTCCCCTGTGCTCTGCATGATGGCGTTGATGACTCCATTTCCAGCACCGAGCAGTACAATGAGTATGAGTATTCCCCAAGCGACGGCGAATCCAGTGAGTGACGTCCGCAGTTTGTTTCGCCGCACCGTTCCCCATATTTCGTAGAACAAGTCGATCATTTCATGATGCCTCCAGCACCGAATGGTGAAGCGTTGTGTTCAACGTTCATGTTGATATCGCCAATCACTCCGTCTTTGATGTGAATAATCTTGTTAGTCTCGTTGGCTACCCCGCTTTCGTGTGTTACCACGACGATGGTCATGCCATCCTCCTTGTTGAGCGTCTTCAGCAGTTCCATCACCTCGGCACTGGTTTTTGAATCGAGCGCTCCAGTAGGTTCGTCAGCGAGGATGATTTGCGGGTGAGTGATGAGTGCCCGTGCAATGGCCACCCTTTGTTTTTGTCCGCCTGACATCTCGTTAGGATAGTGAGTAGCCCAGTCCTTCAGTCCGAGGCGGTCGAGGTACTCCATCGCCAGGTTGTGTCGTTTCCGTCGTCCCACCCCTTGGTAGTAGAGAGGCAGTTCGACATTCTCCACCGCCGTTTTGAACTGTATGAGGTTGAACGACTGAAAGATGAAGCCAATCATCTTGTTTCGGTATTCCGCCGCCTTGCGTTCACTCAGGTTCTTGATGAGTACATTGTTGAGGTGGTACTCCCCCGAGTCGTAGTTGTCGAGGATGCCGAGTATATTGAGCAGGGTGGATTTGCCCGAGCCAGATGCGCCCATGATGGAAACGAACTCCCCCTTTTCGATGGTGAGGTTCACACCTTTGAGCACATGTAGAGGCTGAGCGCCGAAATAGGTTTTGTTGATGTCTTGAAGATGAATCATGCGTTGATGGTAGGAATCTCTGGTGGTGTGACTGTAAATTCAGTATCGTCAGGGTCAGTTTTGTCCCAGAGCACATTGGCGGGTTCAGCCTTTTTGTGCAGCACATATAACAGACCGATGGAGACAGCAATGCAAACCGCCATCAAAATCCATGCAGCAGTCTGCGACCCCAGCATGTCTGCAAAAGTCATGTTGTTGGCTTCCTCCCCATACTTAGCCATGACAAAGACAGAGATGGAGTTGTTGAGTATATGTGTGATGATAGTAGGCACCAAACTGCCAGTTCGGCAGTAGATGTATCCAAGCACGATTCCCATGACGAAAGCGAAAGGAATCTGTGCGGGGTTGAAGTGTATGAGTCCGAACAACATGGCGGATATCAGTACCGTCAGTCCTGTAGGCACACCTTTTCTCAAGAGAGATCGGCAGACAGCCCCTCTGAAAACAACTTCTTCCGCGAGAGGTCCGATGATAGCGATGGCGAGGATACCTATGATGTTCTTGCTCATGTCGGTAAACTGCTGTTCCATAAGGTTAGGCAGGTCGAGTTGTTCGTTAGCGATATTTCCGGCAAACGCTCCCGCGATGGCTGCGATGACTGCAATGACGATTAGCGTGGGGTTAATGCTGTTGCGAAAGGTGTTTTTTGCGTTGTAGAATTTCATCGCATGAACGAGCAGAATCATGAGCAGTCCTGATACGATAATACCTAATCCTATTGTGGCAGAATACCATTCAGGTTTGAATTTCATGACAATGGCCAATGGTATTGCCATAACTGACTGTGCGAACATATAAAGCAACACCACGATGATGGGTATCCATTTTCTGATTGCAATGAGTGCGACAAAGAGGGCAAATCCGCATCCCGCCATAATAGCAGCGCTCCATGTGGTCATGGCCGAGAGTGCACTGATGGTTTCGAGTGGCATTCCAGCAGTATTGTCTGCAGTGAACACCGACATGCAGGCATGGAAGACGAACGATGCTATAATGGCCACAGGGATGAAAAACAGGAAGAATTTTGCAGTTGGTTTCATTGATGTTTATATTTATGGAATGTTCTATTTATCACGAATTTTCGAATTATTATTCTGTTGATATTAAGAATCTTATGAAATTATCGATAAAATCGCAAGCGATTTTTAGAAGTTACTTTATATGAGTTTAAACGGGTAGAATGGGCTCAAATGGACTTAATGGATGTTTAATCAGGGAAGGGATAAAGGATGACTCCCTCCTTTTTCATTCCGTCGATTTTGATGGTTGTGGGGTAGGGCAGATGTACGTGTCGTATGTGTTCAGTCTCGTTGACGGCAGGCAGTGAATTAAGATATGCTTGTCGGTAAAGTCCTTCTCCCAAGTAGTCGTTGACGGTGAAGTAGCCCACCCCGAGGCTGGTGAGGTTTTGGAAGAAGTGTGTTCCTTGGCTTGGGTCGACGTTGAATCCCTTGACTCCAGCCTCTACGATGACTTTGGCCGCGCTGATGTTTGGCCATTTCACAGGTACTCCGAGCCAGGAGTCGCTACTGCCCCAACGTCCTGGTCCTACAAGCACATAGTTTCGTCCTTCTTTCAGGAATTGGCTGTTGACTTGTGTCACCTCATCTGCGATGGCAGGATTGTTGTTGGCGGAGTAGTTGTCGGTCTTGATATAGACGATGTCACTGATGTCGTTGATGATGCCATGTCCGATGGCGCAGTGAGACCGGATGAGGCACTTGGTGTCGTCGATTTTGGTGAGGTCCTCGTCGAGGTTGAGTTTGTTATCCACCATTGGTCGGATTTGCAGCATGTAGAATGTAGCCGTCTTGTTGTCGTCGACCTTCACAGCGAATTCTATCTCCACTGGCCGTCGCATGTCGTTCTGTCCATAGTACATCACCTTCTGTAGTACTTCGGGAAGTGGAATCACGTTGTGTTGTAGCACACCGGCGAAAGTCATCACCTTTCGTCCTCCCTCATAAATGCCGTCGCGTATAATTTGGTCGTAAGGGTCGAATGTAGAAGCGATATAAGTCAGCGATCCGTCTTTGGCAGCCTCTTTAACGGGGAGTCGAAGCAAGTTGAATCCGTCGTTGACATCGAAGTTTTCCACATTGTTGGCCATGTCGAGTGCGAGGAACCGTGTCTGTGTGTCCTTGAGCGCGATGTCCAATTCGCTGGTTTGTAGAATTTGGTGAGGGTGGTATGGAGAGAAACGGAGGGTCAATCCGCCATCGACGATGTACTTACCGAGTCCAAGTGCGAGGCATACGATTCCTTCTTCCGCTTTCTCGTCGCCAATGGGGTAGTAGTTGATGGAGCGTGCCACACCTGAGATGTTGGGATAGAATCGGTTGCCGTACTGTGTTCCAGCCACCTCTTGCAGTATTACGGCCATTTTCTCCTGGTCGATGACATTGCTTGTGGCCGTCATGTAGTCTTTGCTGTCTCTGTAGAAGACTGAAGCATAGACCCCCTTGATAGCGTCGCTCAGCATTCGGAGCCGTGCGTATTTGTCCTCCACGTATGGAATCATGTATGTGGCGTAAATGCCGGCGAAAGGTTGGTAGTGTGAGTCCTCGAGCAGTGATGACGACCTGATGGCGATGGGGTGTTTGACGACATCGAGGAATGTCATGAGGTCGTCGGCCAGCCTTTCTGGGAGTCGTGCATGCAGGAATCCCTTGAGTATGTCAGCATCGGGTGCATCGCTGAGTGCGAGTTGGTAGAGTTCGTTAGTGTCCATGAACTCATCGAAAATGTCGGTGCATAGTACGACGGTCTTTGGTATGACGACCTCGAGGTTATCGAACTGGTTGATGTCCTCGTGTTTCTTGATAATGTTGTCGATGAAAGCAAGGCCTCTTCCCTTGCCTCCGAGCGACCCCTCTCCGATACGCGCGAAGTTGCTGTACTGGTCGAACCGGTCACGATGGAACACGGCCACCACGCCTTGGTTCCTCATTTTGCGGTAGGAGACGATGGCATCGAAGATGATTTGTCGGTGTGCATCTACATCCTCGAGTGTCTTGTATGTGATGCGCTTGAGGAACTCAGAAATAGGGAAGAGCGCTCTGGAACAGAGCCATCTTGAGACGTTGTTTCGCTGGATGTGGTAGAGTAGGGATTCTCGTGGTACGGTGAAGATGCAGTCTTGTAAGTCCTTGAGGTTGTGTACAGTAGCCACAGGTTCCAAAGTCTTGGGGTCTCGGAAGATGAAATCACCGAACCCGAATTTCTTTGTGATGATTTTGCGCAGATCCACAGCCATCTTCTTCGAGTTCTTGTCGATGAAGTCAGCGCTGAGTTCAGGAGTTAGTTCCTTTCGTTCTATCTCTGCAGATTGCAGTACCAAAGGTACGAACTCGTCCTTGTCGCGAATGGCCTTCAGTAGTTCGTATCCAGCCAGTTCCTCTTTCTTTCCGTTTTTCGGGAATCTGCAGTCACTGATGACTCCGAGCGTGTTGTTGTAGTACTTGCTGTAGAGCGTCCATGCCTCTTCGTAGTTGCGCGCCAGCACGATTTTGGGTCGTCCCCTCATCCTCAGTTTCTCTTGTTGTGCGTTGAGGGCCTCAGTGGAGAAGATGAGGCTTTGCTGTAGCACATAGGTGTAGAGGTTTGGTAGAATTGAAGAGTAGAATCGTATGGAGTCCTCCACGAGCAATATCATCTGTACACCTCCCACTTTGATGTCATGGTCGAGGTTCATCTTGTCCTCTATCAACTTGATAATGGAGAGTAGGAGGTCTGTGTTTCCGAGCCAGCAGAAGACATATTCAAAGATGGACAGGTCCTCATTCTCCATTCTCTTGGTAATACCGTGAGAGAAAGGTGTCAGCACGACGATAGGCACCTGCGGGTATTCCGTTTTGATGTTTCGTGCGATATCGAAAACGTTGTTGTTGTCGGTGCCAGGCATGCAGATGACGAGGTTGAAAGAAGTGGTTGCCATCACTCTTTCCGCGTCGTCTTGTGATGAGACTTGCGTGAAGCGTGGTGGAGAAGTCAACCCCAGGTTGGAGTATTCCTTAAAGATTTTCTCATCGACCCGTCCGTCATCCTCCAGCATGAAAGCGTCGTAAGGGTTGGCTATCAGCAGCACATTGAATATACGACGTGTCATCAGGTCAACGAATGACACGTCGCGAAGTGTCAACTTCTTGTTATCCATGACAATCTTACTCGTTGTGTATCTTTTTTATATGCAAAAGTATAAAAATACTTACATAAAAGCGTTAACAATACACTTTTTATGACTGATTGACGATTGTTAACATTAGAGCTGTCGCAAGCTCCGCAAGTTCATTGCGCACCGCTCCATGCATCCACGGTTATTGAGAGGTGTCCCTTCGGGACATTAAGAAAGGCGGACAAATTGATTTGCCCGCCTTTCCCCTTGGTGTTATTGTGTTGTTTGTGTTTGTGTGTCGGATTAATAGATGCCCTGAGCCATCATGGCCTTAGCCACCTTCATGAAGCCAGCGACGTTGGCGCCCTTCACGTAGTTCACGTAACCGTCGGCTTCAGTACCGTACTTCACGCAGTTCTCGTGGATGTTCACCATGATGTCGTGGAGTTTCTTGTC
>CACYEC010000293.1 GCA_902773225.1 uncultured Bacteroidales bacterium | reverse complement strand
CGAGACCAAAACTGCGCGCGACCGAGAGATTGTCCAGACAGGAGTGCTTAGAGGACTTCACTGGAAAATCATGCGTGTGTGGTCGGTGGATTGGTTCCAAAACAAGCAACGAGTCATGAAGCGCATCACTGAAGCCATCGACAACGCCATTGAGGAGAAGAACAACAACATCCAACCCGCTCCATTCGGCGAGAATGTAGGTTCGTTCAAGAAGACGGATACAAAAGAAAAGAAATCGGATAAGAAAACACAAGTTGATCCAACTAACTCTGACACCAATGCCCCGATAGCGACATTGCTACAGGGGGAGAAAGTGATAGAGGACGTGAACGAACGCGAATCAACATACGTTCACGCACAGATAGCAAGCCAGGTGGTGTTTCCGCCTTTCAACGACAGAAGAAGCGTCAACATCATTGGCAAGATGGTGCAGAAAATCATCACTTGCGAGCAACCTGTGAACAACACATATATCTATAAAACCATCACACGTCTGATTGCTCAGCCAAGGCTCACTCCAAACCTACAGGCCGTTATCGACCAAATGCTGAGCCTCTACTATCTTGACCCGTTGTCGGACGCAGAAACCAAGACGTACTGGACATCCATGGACATAGCACGTGACTTCAAAGTCTATCGCAAGGAAGAAGGACGTGAGATTACTGACATCCCGATGATTGAGATTGTGAACGCAACTGAATATGCCATGGAGCAACTCATTTCTCTTCCACGTGCTGACTTGGTGCTTCAAGTGGCTCATCTTCTTGGATTCGCGCGTCGTGGCGCAAAAATCAACCTCGCCATCGATAATGCCATTACAACATTGATACGCAAGGAGAAGATTGTAGAGAAAGACGGTAACCTCGTCCACAACGCATAAGAACAGACTGGCTTATCGATTGATAAACAATATCGTGGGTGCATACCGGTTTTCGGCATACACCCACGATTGGTAAGGGTTGTGGCTTCAAGCAGATTCGCCTTATTCCACGATAACGGCACGAGTCGTATAGTTCGAGTACACCACGATTTGAACACCTTTCTCGTTGGGACGCACAGGGATGCCTTGAAGGTTGTACCTTGCCACCTCCACCACATTGCCATCTTGCTCTGTCATGGTCGTGCCACGAACTTGGGTAAGGTCAGGGGATGTTGACTTGGACAGCAACACCACTTCCACACTTTTCTCACCATAAGCGCACGACATCTGCTCTACTACGTAGCCAAGGGCGACAAGATGGTTGATGACATTTCCCACAGTATTACGGTCGGTATAACTGTCGTAGAAGGATTTCATATCGGAAGGTAGGTCACCCGAAAGTGTGAGGCTTTGGTATCTATCCTGCAAACCTGTTGCAACTACATTCACATATTTCTTCTGAGCAGAAGCACACAAGGGCAGAAGAACTGCCACAAGTAGAATCAGAAACTTTCTCATATTCTCAATTGTTTAAGATGATTTTCGTCTTGACTGGTTTGAATCCGTCTGCACTGACATTAAGCGTGACTGCACCAGAGGTATGACCTGCACGGAGAATGACCAATGCACTGCCATTGTAGAGCTTACGGTGGTCGGCGACGTTAAGTTCATCGGAGTTGTGGTCGCCGCTGCTGACTGCCACTATCCGGGCATCGCCTTCAACGGAGAAATGCAGTTCCTGCTGGGCATTATACACTCTCCTACCCTTCTTATCTACGGCATAGACACGCACATGTTGAAGGTCCATTCCGTCTGCTTTCCATGAATTGTTGTCTGGAACGACAATGAGTTTGACTGCCTCACCTGTGGTTTCCACCCGATGACGCGACACCACCCGACCACCTGTTCTCGCAACTGCTTCAACATAACCATCCTGATATTCCACATCATTCCAGCGGATTTGATTGCGCATCTTTGCGTTCGCCTTGTCGTTCTTCTTTGTGCCAAGACTCTTTCCATTGACGAAAAGTTCAACCTCATCAGCATTAGTATAGGTCACCATCTGAAGTTTGGAACCTGGTTTCCTGTTCCAATGGTCACTCATACCGTCGTTTCCAGTCTGTATGCCGTTCCACATCTGGTCTCCCTTGCTGTCGATGACAGCAATATGCACCACTGGCTCGTCATCTTTGAAAAAACTCTTCATGTAATAGGCTTTCGGTTTGGGTTCGAGAGCGATGTCGAAAACGCCCTGTGCCCATCCCTTAGTGGGCCAACCCTGACTTTCACCAAGGTAATCGATGGCGCCCCAATAGGCCAATCCTATCACCTTGTCAAGGTCCATGGCGAAATAGTTCTCGCCCATAGCAGACACTGAAGCCTCGCTCTGATAGAACTTCATCCATGGGAAACGTCTGCCGTCACCAGGGAAATACATATATCGGTAGTTATAGGCCTGAACATCTGTAATCATGGCAAGGTCGCAGGGAAGAGAATCCGTTTCCCAGTTGCGGTAACGCGGATGCATAGCCACCGTCACAAGACGAGTGGAGTCGTATCGCTGGATTAGGGTCTTCATCAACTTAAAAGCTGTCACCCCAAAATCATTGAAAGGCTGATTGGGATCCTGCTGCAACTCATTGCCAAGGCTCCAAAGCACCACTGAAGGGGAGTTCCGGTCGCGTTTCACCCATTCTGGCACATCATACTGCCAAATGTATTCAAAAGGAACCCTACCGGCGGTGTGCTGCCGAGTCCATTTATCGTAGAGTTCATCCACCACAAGGATGCCATATTTGTCACACAATTCGATAAACTCACGGCTGTAAGGATTATGCGATGTGCGAATATGGTTCATACCGTATTCCTTGATGAGCTGGAGTCGTTTCTCGATGGCACGGGGATAAGCTGCGGCGCCAAGGGCACCAAGGGTGTGGTGATTGGCATAACCTTTCAGCAACACCTTCTTGCCATTGAGCAGTAGTCCTTGATTGGAAGTGATTTCCACCGTACGTATGCCAAAATGATCGGCTGCCACATCTGCTACAGTGCCATCCTCGCGAAGGATTTCCACCCTCGCTGTATAAAGACGCGGGCTTTCGGTATCCCACAACTGAGGTTCAGCAATGGTGATTTCAGGTATCTGCGCCTCCATGGTACGTGACTGAGTGTTACGACTTTTGGTGGTGGTGACTTCGTTGACCATTTGACCATCTGGATCATACACGCTCACCTTGATTTGTGTTTCCCTTGAGCGTCCACGGTTGGTGAACTCTGCCCTGATGCTCACATATTTATTGTCGCGAGTGGTAATGTAAAGAGGATGCCGTTCAAAGTAGAGATCCTTCGGGGTATAGACCACATTCACATCTCTAAACAATCCTCCTCCAGTGTACCATCTTGAGTTGCCGGGTTCGCGAGTATCTGCCATGACTGCAATCACATTGTCTTGTCCCCATTTCAGTTTGTCGGTGACTTCCACCTCAAAACCTACGTAACCGTAATCCGTTCCACCGACTTTCGCGCCATTGAGATACACATCGCCGACATACATGATGCCACCGAAATCAATGAGTACCCTACGGTTTTTCATATCTTCAGATGGCGTGAAATGATATCTGTACCAAGCCTTGCCCATTTCCTTGAAACCACGACTCGACAAACGGCTTTTGATGTTGGCCGCCACATCGGTGTTGTCGGCTTTCTCGTCGGGTGATGGCGCCACCCATGGCTGTTCTATCTGGAAATCGTGGGGAAGGTCAACCTTACGCCAACCTCTCTCATCAATGTTCACTTCCTGGCCATTGGCGACGTCACCTTCATGAAAGAGCCAACCGAAATTAATGTTATCCACTCGTCGATCGCCGTTCTGGGCAAACAGAGCCATCGACATTAACAGCATGAAACATGAAAGTCTAAAACGTTGCATAAGCGATTATTTAACAATGTGTATATTTTTCAATATGTATTACAATATAAACATCAATGGATATTTCGTTAGTTTATTTGCGCTTCTTCTTCGGCTTTTTCTCCTTGTACTGTGCTTTTTTGAGGAAATTAAGGCCGACGACAAACTTGAGCGTTCCATAGTTATTGGTCAAACCGAAATTCTTCTTTCGATAATGATAGGTGTGGAACTCGAGCATCACACCAGCAAAATAATGAGTGTTGTTCCAGAACAGACTCGCCTTAGTGAAAAGGTCGGTGCTGAGGTTCTCCAATCTGAGTCTGTCATTATCGCTTTCGGTAATGTTTGATTTGCGGTATCCTAAAGCAGGTGTCAAAGAGATGGCCAACAGGCAGTTGCGTCGGAACACCCAATTGTATGCGTATCCGAAATTGATGGCATAATCTGTGTAGTCAACATGGCTGAACAACAATGTGGAATCTATTTCCGAGATGTCTTGTGGCAATTCCTCATCACTGAGAGTGATTCTTTGGTTATTATAGGTGAAGCCGGCCTTGAACGAACCGCAACTTTTCCTCTGTACAGCATTTTCACCGAAAGCGGCTGGCCAAGAATAGTGGTTGTGGTTGAATATATACGAGAAGTTGACACCTGTGCACCAAGACTGAAGTCCTCTGAAACGGGTGTTGAGGCCTTTGAGGTCTTGACCGGTGATACGAGTGATTCGGGCGGTCTTACCTGAGTTGAACGTGTAGTATTCAGCAAAGAAACGACCTGTGTTGAGTACGAACGACTGGCGCCTACCTGTACCGTTGTGTTCACCATTCCTAACGCCTACATCCCTCAAGTTGACGGAGTATCCATATCCGAAAATGCTCCAATAGAGATATCCACCGAGCACCGTAGAGGCATCTGACATGATGTCCATGCTCTTCGAAGCACCGTACGCCTGCATATGGTAAAAGTCGTTCCAGTTGCTCAGTTCCAGTTGGGCGGTGAACTCATACAGTTGAGGGGTGATATAAGACGTGTCGCATCCCATGAAGAAATCTGTGATATGGTCCATGATGTTTGTCACACCCTTGAAAAAGTTCCTCTTTTCCTTGTTCACCACCACTTCTGGTGTGTAGATGAGCGTGTCTTTGGGGGATGGCATACTATCGGTTGGGATGTACAAACTGTCCACATCCTGAGCCATACATAACGATGACATCACCAGCAAAACAACTGTCAATCCTTTTTTCTTCATGTCATCCCAATTTTCCAAGTATCTTGTCGAGTACCCAGTTTGTAGGAGTGGCGCTGATGGAATTGCATCCACACACCGAGAGACCCCTCAGATGCTCTACCACATCCTTGATGATGGGCAACTGAACATACTTGGGATTCTCAACAATGATTTCCTTTCTACCTTCTTCTGTATGAAGTGCTATAGGGGTGTAATCATAGACAGAGAAGCATATCATGCCCTTCTGCCCAATGATTTCTATCCTGTCGGTTCTGGCGGACTGATGAGCCACAAAACACCAGGACGCAGAACCTGGCAATCCGCTGTCGAATCGGAAACAGGCGCTGATGCTGTCCTCCACCGGATACAGATTGGCCCTGTTGGAACAGTAGCCTTCTGCCTCGATAATGGCACCGAAATAGAGCTGAATCAAGTCGAGTTGGTGAGGAGCAAGGTCGTAGAAATAGCCCGCTCCCGCTATATCGGGTTGAAGGCGCCAAGGAAGATTGTCGGAATTATAGTCAAGTTCACGGGGAGGAACAGCAAACCTGAGTTGGACATTGAGTATTTTTCCAATGACATCCGACTTGATGAGTTCACCCACTTTCTGGAAATAAGGCAGGTATCGACGGTAGTAAGCCACGAAACAAGGTACGTCTTCCACGGCCGAAACCCTGTTGATGCGCAGACATTCCTCATAACTGACTGCCATTGGCTTCTCTACATATACTGGTTTTCCCGCTTTCATGGCCATAATGGCGAAAGTGGCGTGAGAAGATGGAGGAGTAGCGATATATACAGCATTGACATTCTTGTCTGCTATAAGACTTTGTGCGTCTGAATAATACTTGGGAATATGATGCCTTTCAGCGTAAGACCTCGCCTTGCTCTTGTCACGACTCATCACAGCCACTACCTTCGAACCCTCTATCATAGAAAAGGCTGGGCCGCTTTTCTTCTCAGTGACCTCTCCGCATCCGATGAATCCCCATCTTACTTCATCAAGAATGTCCATGTAATTGTCAGATTATGAAATCCTATGCGATTAATTATGAATTCCTATGTTCAATGTAAATTACAAAGATACGAGTTTTTTTGGCATATCTCATCGTTTTTTACAGATTTTTCCCCTAAAAATTCATTTTTCCACATAATGGGGTTACACGGAGCTGTTTCCAATGAGGTGTTGAAATCCAAATTATCGTTAAAGGAACCTATTCCATCATTTTTTATGTGGATAAATAGTCGAGCAATCGTTTTTTATCGCTAATTTTGCATTTTGAAGTATTCGGAATAAACCGAATAACTAAAAAACACATACAGAAAACGAACTATCACAATGGAACAAACAACAGTTCAAAATAATGAGACCGTAGAAGTAAAAGACCAGGACAACCGCTTCTACAAAATACGAAATACCGGCAAATGCCTTTCGGAAGGGGTGAGTCTGCTGACGGAGAATTTTCTCCGTATGCTGTTCCTGTCGCTTCCTGTGAGCATCCCCTACGCGGTCAGCAGTGCAATCCTCGCTATGGTAGCCACAAATTTAGTGGCTGGGGTTACAACTGAGAAAATCATCATGTTTTCGGTTTTCTCCTCTATTTCTTTTCTCACTTTGATAGGAATGCTGGCCCTGGTATATCGGTTCGTGGAAGTGAGGATTGCTGATGAAAACCTGGGAAAGCAAACCCTTAAAAGCATCTACAACCGAAGGTTCTTCGCCTTGACTCTGAAGTCACTGTTCTATGTCATCATCACTGCGGTGTTGATTTGTATCGCCGTAGGACTGCTGGTTCTGTATACTTTAATTGGATCGAAAGAAATGGACTTGGACAAAACTACACTGAAAATCGTCGGGCTGGTACTGATTCTGCTCGTTTTCCTCACTTTCGCCATCGCATATCGAAACGTCCTACCCACTGTGATGCTACAGAAAGGCAGTTATCTACGCTCATACCTCGACGGACTCAAACGTGGTTTCAGAAAATGGGGGAAAATGATGCAAATATCTGTGCTGGTGTTCATTCTCGTAGGTGTGGTGTCCTTTTTGTTGTCGGCGCCAGCTATTGTGTTCACTTTCGTTCAAAGTTCTGCTTTAGCCAGCCAGTTGAACGGAGATGCGGTCAACCTTCCCGAACATTTTGAGACATGGATGTTCATCACCCTCCTCGTCACTGAATTCGTGACATTCTTCATCACGATGGTCTATTTCTCACCGTTGAGTTTCACATACGCTTCCATCATGACTGAAGAGGAAGAGGCTGAAGGAGCCATACCTATGGTATAGGAAATCCTTCTGAATTTCCTGATAGTTATTTTTTATGACCACACAAAAGCAGACTGGCTCACGCAAAGTGAGCCAGTCTGCTGATATATTTACCAATAATATCGAACTCGATGTTGACTACTGTTCCTGGTTCGATGCTATGGAAGTTGGTGAACTCGTAGGTATAAGGGATAATGTTGACTTGGAAGGTATCATCGGTAGGGTTACAAACCGTGAGGCTGACACCGTTGACGGTGACAGAACCCTTATCAACAGTGAAATAACCCCTTCGAGCCATTTCCTTGTCGAAAGTGTACTTGAAAGTGAAAGTGTAACTGCCTTGCTGGTCCTCCTTGGCTGTGCAGACAGCTGTTTGGTCAACATGTCCTTGAACAATGTGCCCGTCCAGACGTCCGTTCATCATCATGCTCCGTTCAACATTGACATGATCACCCACCTTGAGCAGGCCCAGATTGGAACGGTCGAGCGTTTCCTTCATAGCGGTAACGGTGTATATGCCGTTCTCAATCTTCACCACGGTGAGGCAAACGCCGTTGTGGGCCACACTTTGGTCGATCTTCAATTCATCAACAAAAGAGCACTTGAGATGGAAGTCGATATTCTCCTGATATTTGTCGATGGCCACAACTGTGGCGAACTCTTCTATAATACCTGAAAACATGGTCTCTGCTTTTATGATTACTCTTCTGGGATATTCTTGAGGATGTCGATAAGGTGATTCCATACCATCTCCACTGTGGGGATGAGAAGTTTCTCATCAGGCGAATGAACACCACGGAGTGTGGGACCAAACGACACCATGTCGAGACCTGGGTACTTCTCGCTGAAAAGTCCACATTCCAAACCGGCATGTATGGCTTTGACCTTGGGTTCCTTCCCAAAGAGTCTCTTGTAGGAATCAACAGCGATTTTCAACAGCTCGGAATCAGGGTTGGGCTTCCATCCAGGATATCCATCGTTGGACACAACTTCTGCTCCGGCAAGTCTGAACACCGCCTGTATGGTGTTGGCCATGTTATCGCGGGCACTACCTATGGAACTGCGCTGGCTGGTCAGGACGACGATGTCGTTGCCTTTCATCTTGATGCTGGCGAGATTGGAACTGGTCTCCACCAGTCCTTCGATGTCTTGGCTCATGGCAAAGACACCGTTGTGAGCGGCTTGAAGAGAAAAGACAAGGTTGCTGGCCGTCTGTTTGTCGATGGACTGAGTCTGAGGAGTCGTACTTGTCACATTGATGTTGAGGTTCTTCTCCGTCACAGAGAATTCTGTCGCAACATCAGCAGCGAAGATATTGGCATCAACTTTCACCGTTTCCTTGCAGTCACCAGGAACAGAGATGACTGCATAAGCCTCGCGTGGAATGGCATTGTGGAGATTGCCACCATGTATCTCTGATACCATCACGTCCATCTTCTGCATTTCCATGTACAAGAAACGAGCCAGCAGTTTGTTGGCGTTGGCTCTGTTTTTGTTGATGTCATCGCCCGAGTGACCTCCTTGGAGACCGGTAACGGATACTTTCATAGAGAAATAACCCTGAGGAACATCAACGTTCGTGTAATGGAAAGTGGCAGTGGTGTTGATACCTCCTGCACATCCTACGAAAATCTCACCCTCGTCCTCACTGTCGAGATTGATAAGATATTTACCTGTCATGAAACCTGGCTTCATCTCAAAGGCACCGGTCAGTCCGGTTTCCTCATCGCGGGTGAAAAGGCACTCTATGGGACCATGCTCTACATCGTCTGCATCGAGGATGGCAAGCGCCAAGGCGTCTCCTATACCACAGTCAGCACCAAGTGTCGTGCCTTTGGCCTTCATCCATTCTCCATCGACATAGGTCTGGATAGCGTCGTGATAGAAATCAAAATCCACATCTCCATTCTTCTCGCAGACCATATCCATGTGGCCTTGCATCACAACCTTGGAACGATTCTCCATACCTGGAGTGGCATCCTTGGCGATAATCACATTTCCACATTCATCCGTCTTGAAACGAAGATTGCGCTCTGCTGCGAATTGCCGCAGGAAATCAATCATTTTTTCCTCATGTTTGGAAGGACGTGGAACAGCATTGATTTGTTTGAAGATGTCAAACACCTTCTTCGGTTTTAATTCAATCATATTGTCAATAGTCTGTTTTAATAAATAATTATAGTCAATAAAAGCACATAAAAACCACAAACCTATTAAATAAGGTTAATTCATCATCATATAATTGGCACAAAAGACCGATAATTCAAGATGAAAGCACTAATTTTGCATTTTGTAAGCGTTGGATACCAAAGGCAATGAACATTCGCCTCTATTCAACGGATAAACAAAATTATAAAAGTATGTTGAAACTTTCCTTAGTTTGTGTGTTAATTATTGCAATCTGTGTGATTTTTCTCTGCACAAGCATAATTTTCAAAAAGAACGGCAGGTTTCCCAACACCCATGTTTCGGGCAACAAGGCCATGCGGCAACGTGGAATTAGTTGTGTGCAAAGCCAGGACCTCGAAATGCGCATCGACAACCCACATGCCGTAAAGGAGAGTAGTAAGAAAAAGTAACAAAATAATAATAACAATAACAATCAACAAACAATGAATTTCAAGACAACAATGAGAAACAGCCTGATTGCACTGGCATCTGTATGCCTTTTGTCCGCTTGCAACGGCAATCAGAACGAGAAAGAACCTGAGACCACAACCAAGGAAGAAGCAAAAGCCAGCACGGGCTTGAAAATCGCCTTCGTACAACTCGACACCCTGACCAACCAATACCAGTATTTCATCGACCTGAACGAAGCTTTCAACAAGAAGCAGGCCAATGCCGAAAGCACCATCAACCAAAAGCGTAACAACTTCGCTAACCAGGTCCAGGAATTCCAACGCAAAGCCAGTTCTAACCAATATACTCAAGAACAGTTCAACAATGAGCAGGCTCGTCTGGCAAAACTCGAGCAGGACGTTCAGGAACTGACAGGGCGCCTCTCCGCCAGTCTTCAGGAAGAGCAGGCTAAGGAATTGCAGAACATCACCGACACCATACAGCACTTCATGAGCAGTTATGCCAAGGAGAAGGGCTACGACTACATTCTCTGCAAGAGTAGCGGCATCGACCAGGTACTTTACGCCGCTCCCGCATACGACGTGACCGACGAGATTGTCAAAGCACTTAACAAGCGTTACGAGAACGACAAGAAGAAAGCACCCGCAAAGGATAAGAAATAAATTAGTTCCCAACCTTATAAGGCCGCAACATGTTGCGGCCTTTTTTTTGTGAAATCTCTGTCGCGTCGTCTTCCTCCGGATACGACATCCTCGGCTAAGCCCAAACGGGGCCGTCCAGCCGCGCCAAAAACCACCGTCCAGGAATTTTAGGTACTTTTTGGTGAAAAACTCAGACTGATAAGCAGTGTGCATTTCGCCAAAGACCTACCTCAGCAGCATTGTCGAATCAGTCCATGTGCGGATTGTTACAGAGTTACCATTT